>NZ_VOQX01000118.1:0-11832 GCF_016643525.1 Pantoea sp. Morm
GCGGACAATCCCGTCCAGCGGGCGCCCGCGGCGCAGTTTACGCAGCGCGGTGTATTTTTCCTTATCGGGCTCAGCAGTCAGGCTGCCGCCATAAATCAAGACCGTGCGGTTGCCTTCCAGCCACTGGTTTTCCTGCAAGCCAGGAATCAGCTGTTCGATTGCTGCCTCATCGCCAGTGATTAACAACAGACGGGTTTTACGACGCCAGTAAAGGCCAATACGGGTGCGGAGATGCGTCCGAATCCTGTTACACATGACTACCGCAGGGTGAACAGGCGCTTTATCATTATCCCGTTGCTTTTTCTCATCATCACCGTTGGTATTGTCGACAAGCGCATTAAACTCCTGCTTACCGGCACTACGCACCGCCGCCAGAAGCACCACGGATACGATAAGGGCACAGCCTGAAATACATCCGCCGGCAATAAGCCAGTAAATTTGCTGCTGACTACCGTCTTCAATCCCGGCTATATCCGGATGCTTCCAGACCATGAGCGTCATAACGGCTAACAGCAAAAAGAAAATCAATGCGACAGCAAGATAGCGGCCTTCCGTAGTCTTCGGTGCTAAAGGTAGCTTCAAGGATCCATCTCCTGTCGGGAAGCAATCGGGGTAATGAGCGTGCTCCACAGCACATTCTGTGTGGTATCACCGCAGATAATCATCTGTGGTGACTGAGTTTGTCGGGCGATTTCAGTGGCGGCGGCGATAGCCAGCCAGGGGGCTGCGGCTCCGGCATGTCCCATGGAGATATCGAGCGAAATGACGGTTTCGTCCTCTACAGACTGCGCAGGGTGCGCATTCTGGCACTTAATAACTTCTGCACGCTGCTCACCTGTCAGCCCGGCGAGCCATAAATTTTTCACGATATTTTCTTTAAGCGGGACGTTATAAGCAGCCATGTTCATCCCCTCACTCAATTCACCGGTTGGAGCAGCATCTGGCCGGTGCAGCAACGCGAGAGGTTCAAGTGTCTTCTGGGTCAGGCGATTGCCAAGAAGCAGAGCAACGGCTGCTTCAGCAGTATTGTTTGAAATAACCGGATCAATCTGGAGACCAACAATCAATAACATTGCATCATCTTTAAAGCGGTGATCCAGCCAGTGGCTGACTACCCCCAGACCATTGCTGACTGTGTACTCAAACGCGCAGTTTATGCCACTCTCCTGCCAGGCTTCCTGCCAGATATTTCTGACAGCAGGGAATGGCAGAGATGACGAGACATTGAGGATGACAACAAGCGAAGCGTTCTCAGAAAACCGGTGAACGGGAAGATCAGCAATAAGCTCAGAGAACAGACGTGAGATGACCAATCCAGGAGTATCTTCTGGTTCTGCCGTAATACGGCTCAGCCTCCTGCTTTTTTCGCCTTTCCAGTCCGACTGCGAAATGATAATGCTGTGATTATTGAGCATATCATCAGCGACTGAACGCTGTTCATCTTCCTGGTGGGCTGTAATAAATGACGTATTCAACACCTGAAGCGCACGACGAGTCCTACGGGTTTCACTCAAGATCCATTGCTCCCGCCGCCGGTCAAAACCATTCGCTTTACTGTCCTGTAATGACCAGGCCCACATGCGAATAGTGAAACACACAATCCACACAACTAATGGTGTGCCAATGGTCAACATCCAGAAGTGACTGTTATCGATGTATCGTCCGAATATCCGCATAAGAATCACGCTGATGACCAGCATCGCCACCAGGACAGCAATCCAACGTGTTTTTTTTGGTGTGACCGGTCGTGGATAACATTCAGGGAGACGCTTTAGGGAATAAAACATATTTTCTCAGCCAAATAACTAAAATAAACTTCAAACACTATACTTAACAAACTTCAAGTTAGATGCCCCAGCAATTTTTTTGCAAGAGATCATCTAATAATCTAACTTGTGAAGTTATAATGTTTTGTTTTTTTTACCAGATTTTGACAGATGATATACCTCTTCAATTAAATATTTATTTTCATCCCAAATCAGGTGATATTCAAAATAATCCATATCAGCATCCGTATCTCCAAATCTGGACGACACCCCTATTTTAATTATAACCTCTTGACCATTTCTTGTAGTGCTGAGTATTTTTTCTCTATCAGCAATATGCAACGAGTATTGACCATAGACATCATAACCAATCCTGCTTGTAGATTGAGTGCAATACTTATTAAGTAATTTAATGTACTCATCTTTTGCCGGAAAACCAGTGTCTTCACTTAGATTTTGCGTAGCTTCTTCATTCCACTGCTCATAGTCACTTATAAAATTAATAACTGTCTGCTGAGGAGCCAATTTTGGATTTGAACTCATTGCAAATGCAGAAGATGTCATCAACATAAATATCACCGCCAGCAATTTTAAAAATTTCACAATTCATTCCTTATATGGGGAAATAATCTAATTCTTGTTTTTCATAATGGCTAGGCACATACAAAGTGTACTTAAAAGCAGGCTACCTAATGTTCTAAAATGCTATTAAACCTAGCTATTTTTTCTGCGTAACAGCTGAGTTCCTGTATCGACCCAATAACTAAGCAATATTTTCATCTTGCTCATGTTTACATATCAACGGTTTTTATTTGAAATTTTTAGTGACATAGCACAAGATTTTGGAGCATTATCGTCATTAATCACATTAATCACATTAATCAAATTACCCTCCTCCACCCTGACATTAACAAATTCATCGCCGCATGCGGGCATTACCTCTATAAATTTTTTACCCGCAGGGGAAAAAATAAATAACCTATAGATTTTATAGGTACTCATACCTTCATCCAGATGCCAAATACTAAAATCCTTATAGCCATCATGATTATAATCTTCAAATGTAATGTGATTTTTCTTCTCAGATGAAACATCTATGCTTTCTACATTAACCAGCTTGCCCGCATCTAAAATTGATACTACCAACGAATTATTATCCTTCAAAAAAACATTTGCAGAAATATTCTTTGCACTATTAACATCTAAAATGTCATTATCACAACCAAATGCAACCTTTGTAAAAAAACACAAAAGGAAAATAATATATTTCATGATAGTACCTTTAGATGTTTTGCGTGATATTACGGCAAAGCTTACACGAAACGTTAGCTAAGGATATCTGTTAAACTCCCACGAGCTATCTTTCTTGCAAGTCTCAAAGTTATTATCATCTGTAGGATCAAACTCTGCCCCTACTGGTTTCAGCTTTCTATTTGCAAGATTAAAAAACAACCCCTGATTGGTTTCAATATAAGCGAGATCCTTTCCCTTTATAAAATCAACGCCAAGAACACCTTCACTCACACCTTTTTCAATTCTTCTATACCTGTGTTCTAGGTCTACTAGAATCACATTAGTATCTTGTGGATTGCCCTCATTAATTACTTTCGGCTTACCCCAGAGAACCATTTTATCGCAACTGCATTTATCACTATAGCCATTGATACAGTGTCAAAGGTTAGAGTCTTTGTATGATTGTTAATGTCTACAGTTATTGAGTCATTTCCATTTAATGTAACGCCTGATGCATATACATTAAATGAAATAAAAAACAGGCAATTATTGTAGTAATCAGATTCATTTGTTAGTCCATCTAAATATGATATACTTTAATTATTCACTTCTGCGGCAGTGTCTCTAAAATAATATGCAATGTATTAATAAAACCTGTCGTTTTGAGCTTTATTCATTTTATCAACGAGATCCTAGTGGAAATTAGCATTACCACTGGGTTTTATTTAGCACATTCCTCAGCGTTTTTCTCATCCACAGATGAATTTTCGAGGTCTTTTATTTTAATTTTACCTGCAGCTAGTTTTGAACTAAAATATTTTGAGTAGCAAAAAACCTTGTCAGAGTAAAAATATACTTCTTCAGTTTTATCTGGCGTATCACCTTCTGACTGATATAAAGCCTCGGTCACATACCATTTAATATCTTTGCTATCTTTAATGATTTGCATTCTATCGACGCCAAGGCATGGTTCAGAATCTTCGGCATATCCAGTTTTATAATTCCTGTTGGGTATAAGATATTGATCATTAACTTTGAGCACTACGTTACATCGACTGTATGGCTCGTCTTTACCTGGTAGTCCTTCGCGATTAAAAACAAATGGATATGCGTTCCCTTTGCCTAACTTCTGGAAAATATAATAAGGCGGGAAACCGGTGTCAGGTGCATCATTTTGATATACTTGTGATAGGCCGTAAGGTTCTCCATCCTTGTAGGTATAGCTTTTTACTGCCGATGATATATCTACTTCATGCGCAGACGCGCCCAATGAAAAAAATAAATGGCACTAACAAAACCCAACATTATAATTGTATTATTCATAATTAACCACTCCCTCGCCCATACTGTTATTTTAGATTTTAGGATTGGATTTTTAATTTACATCAAATGAGATGCATTCAAGAGGCTTCAATGTTTTTTTAGATAAACCTTCACCAGAATTCGTTACAGCGCCATATCCCGAACCACAAAGAGCGTTATTGCCGTGAATCAAACAAAAATAAATACTTTCACCGACACTTCCATCTTTCAACTTGGCCATACTGTTAACAACCATAAACCCAGTTGAATTTTTACGTTTAACCTTCATTAAGGATAGATGACTAGGCTTCCCATTCTTTATATATGTTTTATCAGGAGCTGATTTCCAATCTTTGTTTTATAATCATCAATAATTTTATTGTCTGAACTGCTAACATTAAGACCTTTACTGTTAACCTGCTGACTATCATACCCGGCCTCGAAAGCCTCTCCTGAAAATAAACAGTTCCATTCAGATATAGGGTCTTTTTTCTCGAAATATTCATCATCAGTTAATTTTTGATATTTATAGCCACTAAAATGCACATTACATGAATCGAAGCTAGATGATGAAGAAACATCAGTATTAGAGTCGAATTTCTAATTACTGATGAACTTCTATCGTTAACAACTGATGCAAATGCAGATGTCATAGAGAAAGAACTGACACTAAGAAAAAATGACATGCAAACTAATTTCATAGGAATCATCCTATGCTTGCCCCCTTTCAGGGAAGTACTGTTGGGTCTATCGCATAGTGAATTGAATAAAAATAACAAGAATCCAAAAATTATTAATTCGGTTTGATAAGCCCCCCCCCCAACTCACCCAGTGTTTTATTACCCGAAAAAAGATTTTTGCATTTACTGTCAATTACAGCATCATCTTTATCTTCTGGGAATACAACCTTCATTTTCTTTGCTATATCCCACACACCCGGAAATGAATCAGCCGCACAATCTAAATCGTTTGGAGCAACATATTTCCCATTAACAGATATTTTCCCTAGATATATTGAACCACCAGGGTAAAACAAACTATTTTCATCTGGCTCAGATGGGGAGTTACTCCAAAACCCCTTGCCAGACAAAAGGTTTTTATTCCCATTAAACCTGGAGACTATCGCCTGATATGATCTAAATTGAGCATCAATCACAACCAATGCCAGAACTAATTTTTTCTCAAAATTCACATCTATAATAGAAGAAACTGCATTGTTAAAGTATGGAATCGAATGAATGCGGATTGACTCTCCTTTACAACCTATAAGCTCCTTAACATCAAGATATTTATTTCCTGATGCTATAAGCACGCCTACATGATCACTAGTTAGAGAAATACCTCCAGCACCAGAGAGTAATGAATCATTCCAATTATCTATTTTGCATGAGTAGTCCGTATTTAATTTGTCATCGTGAACAATTACAGATCCAGCTTTATCCTTATCAAAATGAATACTTACACCATCAGTATCAATTGTGTTGTAATATCCCGCCCAAGAACTAAAAGCCGTAGCACCAAGCATCATAAACAAAAATGAATTAGTTTTAAACTTCATCATCAATCACCTCTTTTGCTTTTTTAGTAGCTATTTTCCTTTCTGTAATCCCTTTATCTGCACCATTTATACCTTTAGTTACTTTCAAAATAATGCTGTCATCATCAGGTTTCCCAAACTTGTCCTCATCCATAATTTTGAGAACTTTAGATTTGAAACAGGCTATGAAAAAACCACCCGTATCAATACAGTTATATGCACTCTCTGTCACTTTCTGAGGGTCCTCTATTTTTGGTGGATTTTTCTTCATGCCGGCTGCATTTTTTTTCTTGTACTCCGGGTCATCCCACCAATATTTATCGAAGTCACTTTTTGACAACCAACCTCAATATACCCAATAGCTTGAATATGTGTCCAGGCCAGTTAGCATTTTAAACCCCCTACCTCTGAATTTTTGTGCATCAACATCTCCACAGTTACCGTTAATCCAGCTATAGGAACCTGTGATGTACCCTCCACGGGAATTGTATTTTTTCCCGGAGAAATAGTTATCTTTCTCGGTTTCAATAGCTCCGTACCAATGGCCTAACTGAGTAGCTTCATTAAATGTTGATGCTTCAACAATGACACCGCCTTTCTGAACGCCATCGACAATAATCTGTTGCTGGCTGGTTTCTTGCATAGACAACAAATAACCTGATTCTACTGCACCTTGTCCTAAAAAATGACAAATTCTGTTTGCATCAGATAAATTATACTTTCGCATAATTTTATTTATGTCCGAATAGTACTCTGATGTAATATTTTCAATGCCTTCAAGAGATTTTTTATTTTTTTTACTGGTATTCGCCGCCATTACTTTTTCTATTACACCACAGCCGAGCCAACTGCATGCCCTAAAATGTCGTATTAATGCTTTTGGCTCAAAATGCCACAACCGACCAGAACGAAACACTCCAGAATCAAAGCACAGCGCTTCTGCATGAGCTTTAAATTTTGCGTAATCTTCTTCCGTCATCGGATCATGCTCTTCACTACCCGTTTTCAGCCACGAGAAGCGGGTGTCGATTGTGCTTTTTTCCCATTCGAACGGGTAATGACAGATTAGCTTCCCACACTGGTTTTCATACTCACCGCTTTCCTGTAGTTTCTTGATAGCGGCTGAATTACACTGGCTGTCGCTGTCACTATCGTCATCGACCAACTGCCAGCCCGTCCAGTGAGGGAAATCAGCGTCACTAAATTTTTTAATACCGGAATCAGCAAGATTGACTACCCCCTTTCCCCCCGGGTAACTGACCGTCATCCATAATGGCGCATCTGCCGGCACCAGCGTTTCATGCTCAGTATTGATTACCCGTCCAAAACGAAGTAATTCGAACCCGGCACTTGGGCTCTCCTTATAATTCCGCATCGCGGTTTTATAGAGATTATATTCGTAGTCTTTGCCATCAGCATTCACCAGTGGCTCGCCCAGCAGATCATATTTCCCGTCAACCTGCGTATTTTTCTGCCGCGTTACCATCGTGCAGCTGCCTTGGGCCAGAGTCATGCTGGCATACAGAGGCACCCTGCTGGTATAGAGCTCAGAAAGTCCGGTGATAGACGTGCTGTTATCTGCTGGGGCCTTGTCATAAAACTTTGTCTGCGGAGGCAGATAAAAGTGAATATCACCGTAAACCGCATCGGTGCGGCCATTCTTCGAAATATCCAGCTCTCCTGTTTTCCTGCCCGTCAGCTTGCTGATGTTGTCGTCATCGCAGAATATCTGAAAGTGGAACGCATTCACTCCATCCACCACCCCGGGAGTACCCAACGGATCTTTACGATAAACTTTCTCACCTTCCTTAACAGTTTCAGCCAGCGACTTCAGGTGCATGTAGAGGGAGTAGAAAACTACTTTTGCTTCATCACCGCTGCCGATCTCAGTTTCATGCTTTATCAGCACATAACCATCATCACTGCCTTTAGAGTTCGGCTTATCAGCATTGTGATTCAGTGGTGCCTGATCACGTTTGTCGGAGCTATTACGCAGTGAAACGACGGTGCCATCTGCAATCGCCCGCACTTTCTCCGCAGGCCTTCCCTCGTCAGTGTGATGGATATGGATCCCACCATGCCACGAGCCATAGATGTTTACCGGAAAATCACGACCATCAACAACGGTCATCACTCTCTCAATCCAGGCCACATCAGTTTCATGAGCTTCTTTCGCTTTAAGAAGCGGTGGGCTGATAATCATAGACTGACTCCTTGTCAGGAAAATATGAATTTACTGGAAGGTTCTGTGGTTTCAGCAGCCACATTCGGAAAGTCTTCTTGTTTGCTGGCCTTTTCTTTTCGCCCGTAGTGCCCGGCTTTAGTCCGGTACTCACCCTGAGTGGCAGATTCAATACCATTGGCATCAAGGGTGATATAGCTTCCACCCCCGTTGATCGTGACCTGCTTCCTGGCAATAATTTCGATACGATCTTCAGTACTGACGACGCTGATTTCTCCACGAGCGATGAGCTCCATCAAATCATTCTGTGCCTGGATCTTCACCGGCCCCTGGTTCGCGATGAGCTTGATCCCCAGCTTGCGAACAAACACACTCAGGGCATTACCTACCCCGATGAACAGATTTTTCACCACGCTGACGTCAGCATTTCTACCGGCAGTGGCTATCAGGTTCTCACCAGCAGATACCTGCAGATGCTGGCCGCTGGTCAGCGCCATTCCATCCGGTGAGCTGAGCAGCAGTACCGATTTTTTGAGGTCCGTCAGCTGCTGTTCCAGCAGTTTAATTTGTGCCTGAAGATCGGCCGGGTTCGCGGTCGCCTTCTGCGCGTCATCGGAGATGGACGTCATCTGCTCCCGGGCATCCTCCAGATTGCTGACCGCCGGCTGCATTTCCAGCACCTGGCCCTGTGCTTTCGTCTGGCCATCAGCGCTGATAAACATCCCTTTCTGTGCCCGGATGGCGCCCCAGCTGTCGGTTCTGAGCTCGAAACCCTCCCCACGCTTCTGCTTTTCGCTGTCGACCAGGTGTCCCAGATTCAACTGGCTCTTGCCGCCGTACTCGGTGCTGACCTTGACATGCTCTTTTCCGCGCTCGTCGTCGAGGCGGATTTTGTTGTTCGCAGGCGTGCGCAGCACGTTGCGTTTGTAGTTGCGGATGGTGACGTGGTCGCCGTGCGCCGAGTCGTGCAGCACGCCGGCGATGTACGGCCGGTCCGGGTTACCGTCCTCAAAGCCAATCGCCACTTCGGTGCCCGCCAGCAGCGGCAGGTGCAGACCGTAAGTGTCGCCAGCATACGGGCGGGACTGGCGCACCCACAGGCTCTCGAACCCGGTTTCCCGGTTATCCCGGTCAAACAGCATGTTGACGCGATAGCGGCCGTCTTTATCGATGTGGCCGTAGGTGTCGTTCTCGGTGGTGCTGGTGACGCGGGCCGGTAATGTGCCGGCCATCACCGGGCGTGAGCCTGGCTCAGGACGGAAACTAAAATCCGTGCTGTCCGGGATCCCGTCAAAATGCACTTCAAAATCCCGGTCACGCCGCGCATGGCTGCGCATCGCCGTGATGACTACGCCCTGAGCAAACACCTCGGCCACTTCATACCCACCGGTGACGTTGAGCATCTGGCCCGGAGAGAGGGTCGGGCAGCTGGTGGTGGCATGGGTCCGGGTCTGGCCATTCAGGTAGCGCTCATGACGAATGCGGGCATAGAACGCCCCCGACTCCGCAGCCGGATTGCGGTCGTACGCATTACCCTGGGTAAGGTAGTTGTCCCCCCAGTGGTAGGCATCCCCGCAGGTGGTAGCATCCCCGCGGGTCACATCAACCTCGGTATTCATGTCATCCGTGGCCTGGCGGTAGTTGTAGTCGCGGGTGCTGACCTGCTTCTGTACCACGTTATGATGGCTCTCCATCCCCCACACCGCGTCCACTCCGTCTGAATGCTGGCCAGACGGCGGCACTGAGGGCAGCGTCAGGCCTTTTTCATACCCCTGCTGACCGTCGTAAAACTCCACGACGTCGATGTTCAGGCGCGTATCCGTGGTAAAGCGGAACCAGATGCCGACCTCACCCAGCAGGCGGGTAATGAAGCGCAGGTCATCCTCGCCGTACTGCATCACCTGCTCACGGCGCGGGTACTCTTTTGAGAGCGAGAACAGGAAATCCTGACCGCGCAGGGTGTGACGCTCGCGCAGGATTTTTTCCACAATCTGCGGGACCGACATGTCCTGATAAATGGCGTTCTGGTGTGAACGGTCGAGCAGCGCCAGGCGTGGCTGCAGCGTCAGGGCATAATGGGTTTCATCTTTAGATGTACCGAGGCGTTCAAAGCCGCTCACCACGCCCTGAAGGGTGCGCACCGCCTGCTGTATTTTGATGCCGTAACCCTGGTCAACCGGAGCCTGCAGCGTCAGGGAGGCCGCTTTCATCAGCATCATCTCTTTGCTGATGGCATGGTCAGAGCTGGTGAATTCAATACGGTAGCTGAACGGCCGGCTGAGCGCCTCATCGCCTTCAAACGCCAGCACATTAAGCCCGGCTTCACATCCCTTCACCGACAACTGATGATGGCTGTGGCTGAATCTGATCGGGAGACGGGTGTTCATGCGTTATCTCCTTCAGTCCGGTCAAACTCCAGCCCGATCCCCTCTTCCTCGCTCCAGCTCAGCCATAGCGACTGTGGTTTCTGTCTGGCGGCCATGTGTCTCAGCAGTTGCTGACTCAGCACCGGCAGAATCTGCTGATTGAGCAGGCTGTCGACGTTGCGTGCGCCGGTATCCGGCAGCAGGCAGGCGGCGGTCAGCGCGTCATACAGGCTCTCATCAATCTGCGTGGTCAAACCGTAGTGACGATGTAAGCGTTTGCTGACTTGTGACAGCTTCATTTCCACGATGATACGCATGGCGGCCTCAGCCAGCGGGCGATAAATCACCGTCTGGAAACGGGCCAGCAGCGCCGGCTGGAAGTGGTCGCGCAATATCGGGCGCAGCAGCTCGTGGAGACTGCTTTCGCTGGCCTCCGGCTGTTCGTCCAGCAGTTGCATCAGATGGTCGCTGCCGAGGTTGGAGGTCATCAGAATAACGGTGTTACGGAAGTCGATTTCACGCCCTTCGCCGTCGCGCATAAAGCCGCGATCAAACACCTGATAGAACAGGTTCATCACGTCGCGGTGCGCCTTTTCTACCTCATCAAGCAATACCACGCTGTACGGGCGCTTGCGTACCGCTTCGGTGAGAATGCCGCCCTGACCGTAACCCACGTAGCCCGGCGGTGAACCTTTCAACTGGGAAACAGTGTGCGGCTCCTGATACTCGGACAGGTTGATGGTAATCAGCGATTTTTCACCGCCGTACAACACATCCGCCAGCGCCAGCGCGGTTTCAGTTTTACCGACGCCGCTCGGGCCAACCAGCAGGAATACGCCCTGCGGGCCGTTCTCTGACGTGAGTCCGGTCTTCGCCGCGCGCAGGCGCCGGGCGATGGCGGTCAGCGCCACGTCCTGCCCGACCACACGCTGGCCGATTTCGTTTTCCAGCGTTAGCAGTTCGGTTTGCTCGTCTTTCATCAGCGAAGACAGCGGGACACCGGTCCAGTCGGCAATTACATTCGCGACGGTGCGGGTGTCCACATCCACCTGAACCAGCACATCGCCCTGCTGCGCCTGTTCGAGCCGCTGTTGCAGGTCGGAAATCTCAGCCTGCTGGCTGATGTCCTGGCGGCTGGCCGTCAGTTGCTGTGCCAGCGCCTTTTCGTGGCTGAAACGTGCTTCCTGCTCTTCGATGCGCGTCTCCAGTTCAGTCCGCTGTTGCTCAATGGCACCCAGGCGGTCATCATGACGGTTGCTGCCGGCGGCGATATCTTCGCAAAGCGCCTGCGCTTCCAGTGCCAGCGCGGTCAGTTGCGCTTTCAGGCGTACAATTTGTTCTGGCACGGTATCAAGACTCATGCGCACACGTGCGGCGGCGGTATCCAGCAGGTCAACCGCCTTGTCCGGCAGCTGGCGGCCGGTCAGATAGCGGCGGGACAGCGTG
>NZ_VOQX01000119.1:0-11783 GCF_016643525.1 Pantoea sp. Morm
ATGCAGCTGCAGCACAGCACGTGCAGCACCGCAGGCCAGCAGGCAGCGGGTTTGCTGGTGAACGCCAACAGCAACGGCGACAGCAGCACGGTAACGCTCGACAGTACGCACATCGTCAGCCAGCAGGGTGCGGCCATCAAAGTGACCAACAGCAGCGCTGACATTACGCTGACCAACGGCAGCCAGCTGCAGGGCGGCGACGCGCTGCTGGACGTGGCGAGCGGCACGCTGCCGTCAGAAGTCATGCTGAACGCGGATAACCATGTACGGCTGCAAGGCGACGTGCGCGCCGACGCCGCCAGCCGGGTGGCGCTGGCGCTAAGCAACGCCTCACAGCTGAGCGGCAGCGTTCAGGGTGCCGATAGTCTGACGCTCGACGCCAGCAGCCAGTGGCAGCTCAGCGCCAGCTCAACGCTTAATACGCTGCACAGCGACGGTAACGTGAGCTTTGCCCCGCAGGCCAGCGGCTTCAGCACGCTGGATGTGCAAACGCTGAGCGGCAACGGCAGCTATCACCTGAACACCGATCTGGCAGCATTGCAGGGCGATCTGATTCGTGTTGTGGGCGCTGCCAGCGGCGATCATCGGCTGGGGATTAGTAACAGCGGGCGCGAACCGCAGCAGAGCGACGCGGCGCTGACGGTGGTGACTACCGGCGGCGGCGATGCCCACTTTGCGCTGGAGCACGGCGTGGTGGATGCCGGCGCGTGGCAGTATCAGCTGGAGCAGCGCGGCCAGGACTGGGTGCTGGCGCAGAAGCACGATGAGGACAAGCAGCCGTTACCAACGCCTTCCGCCGCCACAGTCACCGCACTGTTTAACGCCGCGCCGATCGCCTGGTACAGCGAGCTAACTAATCTGCGTACCCGTCTTGGCGAAGTGCGCAACAGCGCAGCGCAGGGCGGCGCCTGGACGCGCGTCATCGGCAATGACTGGCGTATCAATGCGCGCAGCGGCGTGGCGTGGCGCCAGCAGATGCAGGGCGTAGCGATGGGCGTCGATAGCGCCAAAACCACCGGTTATGGCCAGCGCCTGCTCGGCGTGTTCAGCGGCATCAGCAAAAGCCGGCTGGCCCTCAGCGGCGGCAGCCAGGGCACCATCAACAGTTTCTATATTGGTGGCTATCACACCTGGCTGTTGAATGACGGCTGGTTCGCCGATGCGGTAGTGAAAGCCAACAACTTCAGCAACCGCGCCGACGCGCGTATGTCCGATGGCAGCAAGGCCAGCGGCAGCTATCAGACCGCCGGATTTGGCGCCTCGCTGGAGCTGGGCCGCAAGTTTAACTATCAGAACGGCTGGTTCGCCGAGCCATCACTGCAGTTCTCCTCGCTGAGGGTGCAGGGCAAAGCATATCGCCTGAGTAACGATCTGGCGGCGAAGGCGGCGTCTGGCGGATCGCGTCTGGCAACGCTGAACCTGACCGGTGGACGCGAGCTGGCGCTGGAGAACGGCGGCAAAGTGCAGCCGTGGCTGCGTGCCGCGCTGGCGCAGGAGCTGGTGCGCGATAATGCCGTCAGCGTTAACGATCAACGCATGAACAGCAATCTGGCGGGCCAACGACTGGAGCTGGGCGCGGGCGTTAACGTCTCACTGACGCGCGATGTTGCGCTGTATGCGGACGCCAGCTGGAGCCACGGCGATAAGCTGACATCACCGTGGAGCGGCAGCGCGGGCCTGCGCTGGCAGTTCTGATCCTCATCTGGCACGCATTCAGCGTGCCTTTTGCTGCGGCACCACTGTCTGGCTGACAGGGTGCCGCAGCGCGTTAAGCGACACGCCCTACGCGTCCACCGCCCTGCGGCTGAAACAGAAAGAACAGCCCGGCGCCGGGACTGATCACCAGCAGACGTCCTCCCTTTTGCGGCTGCAGTTCCGCCAGCGCCAGCGTGCGCGCGTCATTGAAATCCGTCACCAGCGCCGGAAAATGCGCCATGCCGTTAATCTGCGCGCGATACTCGCGCATCATGCCGCGTCGCAGGTGCTGCACATCGTTATTGAGCCAGCGCGGCAGGCTGTTCGCCAGCTGATGCGCGGCCACCGGCCCGCCGGTATAAGCCAGCAAACGCACGCGCGCCTGGCGCGGCGGCTGAATAAAGTGGTGAATAAACCAATCCATGTATGCGTCTTTCATCCCTGCGCTTCCCCTGTGCTGACCGGCTGGCCTCAGGCTATTTTAAGGACTGGCAGGTTTAAGGTTAATGAGACCAGGCCTACGCGCCGGTCAGTGCAGTCTGACAAATGGGGGAGATTCTTAGTCGTTTGGGTTTGGGTTTGCCCTCACCCCGGCCCTCTCCCGCAAGCGGGCGAGGGAGTGGTCCGCTGCGGACGGGGAAGGCAGTGCGTCACATTCGTTAACCGGGAAGGCGCAGCGGGTGGAAAGTGTGAAAGGCATGCACCGCCCAGTTCCCTCTCCCGCAAGCGGGCGAGGGAGTTGTCCGCTGCGGGTGGGGAATGCAGTGCATCACATGAGTTAACCAGGAAGGCGCAGCGGGTGGAAAGTGTGAAAGGCATGCACCGCCCAGTTCCCTTTCCTCAACCGGCACCGCCCAGTTCCCTCTCCCCAACCGGCACCGGTCAGTTCCCTCTCCCGCTTGCGGGAGAGGGTTAGGGTGAGGGAAAAACCACTATGAATTCAAATGATTAAACCGCCTGCGCGCACGCCCACGCCGAGCTCCACGCCCACTGGAAATTGTAGCCGCCGAGCCAGCCCGTCACGTCCACCACTTCGCCAATGAAATAGAGCCCCGGCACATCACGTGCTTCCATGGTCTTAGACGACAGCTGCGTGGTATCCACGCCGCCCAGCGTCACTTCGGCGGTGCGATAGCCTTCGGTTCCGTTTGGCTGCACGCGCCACTGGTGCAGTGTGGTGACCAGCTCGCTCTGCTGCTTGCTGTTAAGCTGCTTCAGCGTCACGTCCGGAATCTGCTGCAGCTCCTGCAGCACTTCCACCAGCCGCTTCGGCAGGATCTTCGCCAGGCTGTTTTTCAGGCTGAGGTTGGGATGCGCCGCGCGCTGCACGTCGATAAAATCGTCCAGCGCGGTCTCCGGCGACAGGTTGACGGTGATAAACTCGCCCGGCTGCCAGTAGCTGGAGATCTGCAACACCGCCGGACCGGAAAGGCCGCGGTGGGTAAACAGCATCGCCTCTTTAAATAACGTGCCGTCCTGAGCGGTGATGGTGGTCGGCAGCGCCACGCCGGAAAGCGTGTTCAGCTGCTCCAGCAGCGGCTTATGCAGCGTAAATGGCACCAGCGCGGCGCGCGTCGCATGGACGCGCAGGCCAAACTGTTCCGCCACCTTATATCCGAACGGCGTTGCTCCCAGTCCCGGCATCGACAGACCACCGCTGGCGATCACCAGCTTGTCCGCGCGAACCGCCGAGCCATTTAGCTGCAGCGTGTAACCGTCGTCGTCGCGAGCCACGCTCAGCACTTCGCTGCGCAGTCGCAGCGTCACCTGGCCGGCTTCACACTCCTTCAGCAGCAGATCAACAATCTGCTGCGCCGAATCATCGCAGAACAGCTGGCCGAGAGTTTTCTCGTGCCAGGCGATGCCGTGACGATTAACCAGATCGATGAAATCCCACTGGGTGTAACGCGCCAGCGCCGATTTGCAGAAGTGCGGATTATGCGACAGATATGCCGCCGGTTCGGTGTACAGATTAGTGAAGTTGCAGCGGCCGCCGCCGGACATCAGAATTTTGCGCCCCGCCTTCTTGCCGTTATCCAGCAGCAGCACGCGACGGCCCAATTGCCCGGCCTGCGCCGCGCAGAACATGCCGGCCGCGCCTGCACCAATGATGATAACGTCAAACTTTTCCACTGCCTTAATCCACCTGATTGAAAGGCGCTGATTGTAGAGATCTGCGGCTTTTCGCGCCAGCGACAAAAAATTGCCGTAAATGTGTCATATTGTAACTTGCTCATTTTGCGGTCTTTTTGCCTTTAATTACCTGCCGGATGACAAATTTAAGACAAAAAAGAGCTATATTTTTCTTTCCCATAGCGCACGTTGTCGCAGATAATGCGCCGCGTTCATGTCCTCCAAAATGGCGTAACGTTTATGCTACATCTGTTTGCTGGTCTTGACCTAAGCACCGGCCTGTTATTGGTTCTTGCTCTGCTGTTTGTGTTGTTTTACGAAGCAATCAACGGCTTTCACGACACTGCCAACGCGGTCGCTACAGTCATTTACACCCGTGCGATGCGGGCGCAACTGGCGGTTGTGATGGCCGGTGTGTTCAACTTCTTAGGTGTGCTGCTCGGCGGTTTGAGCGTGGCCTATGCCATCGTGCATATGCTGCCAACCGATTTGCTGTTGAATGTCGGTTCGGCGCATGGGCTCGCCATGGTGTTCTCCATGCTGCTGGCGGCGATTATCTGGAACCTCGGTACCTGGTATCTCGGCTTACCGGCGTCCAGTTCGCACACGCTGATCGGCGCCATCATCGGTATTGGTCTCACCAATGCGCTGATGACCGGCACGTCGGTGGTGGATGCGCTGAACCTGCCGAAAGTCATCAATATTTTCCTCTCCCTGATTCTGTCGCCGATTGTTGGTCTGATCATTGCGGGTGGCCTGATTTTCCTGCTGCGTCGCTACTGGAGCAGCACCAAAAAACGGGCTCGCATCCACATGACGCCTGCTGACCGCGAGAAGATCGACGGCAAGAAAAAGCCACCGTTCTGGACACGTATCGCGCTGATTGTCTCCGCCATTGGCGTGAGCTATTCGCACGGTGCCAACGACGGTCAGAAAGGCATCGGCCTGATCATGCTGGTGCTGATTGGCGTCGCGCCGGCGGGATTTGTGGTGAATATGAATGCCTCCGGTTATGACATCACCCGTACGCGCGATGCGGTGAATCATCTTGAGCAGTATTACCAGCAGCACGGCCAGTCGCTGACGCACATCGTGCAGATGGCACCACCGGCGGTGCCGACGCCGGAAGAGTCGCTCGGCGGCCCGCAGGAGTTCCATTGTGATAGCTCCCGTGCGCTCGATGCGATTAACCGTGCGCAGGGTCTGCTGGGTAATCTGCAGAGCTACAGCGATCTCACGCCTGACCAGCGCGGTCAGATGCGTCGTCTGCTGCTGTGCATCTCCGACACCGCGGACAAAGCCGCTAAGCTGCCGGAGACCAGCGCCGACGATAAGCGCTTCCTCAATAAGCTGAAAGGCGATCTGCTTGGTACCATCGAGTATGCGCCGGTATGGATTATCGTGGCGGTCGCGCTGGCGCTCGGCATCGGTACCATGATTGGCTGGCGCCGCGTGGCGACCACCATCGGCGAGAAGATCGGTAAAAAAGGCATGACGTATGCGCAGGGCATGTCGGCCCAGGTAACGGCGGCGGTGTCGATTGGTATCGCCAGCTACACCGGGATGCCGGTTTCGACCACGCACATTCTGTCATCGTCGGTTGCCGGTACCATGCTGGTAGATGGCGGCGGTCTGCAAAGCCGCACCATCAAAAATATCGCGATGGCCTGGGTATTCACCCTGCCGGTGTGTATTTTGCTGTCTGGCTCGCTGTACTGGATTGCGCTGAAGCTGATTTAACGCTTCAGCGTTGCAGGGTTATGTCGTGGTGCGTTGCGAATACAACACAGCGCGCCGCGACAGAACCCGCTCCCCCTCTCAGTGCCAAATCGCTAAGGCGATCAGGCTCACCACCACCAGAAAACACAGCCCGCTGGTCAGAACAAACTGACCACGCACCCGCTCGCAGCGACGAATAAATTCATCGTCGTGATGATCGCGATAGCGTTTCTCCCAGATATAGCGCACCAGCCGCACCTGCTTGCTCGGCTGACCGTGGGACGTAAAGAAACCGGCACCATCAACATACTGATACAGCAACGGATCGCACCCGCGCAGCACCGCCAGCAGTGAGCGCAACGATGAGAAGTAACGCGCCATATTCACCAGACAAACCACACACAGAGCCCAAAAAAGCGCGATAGTGCTGATCATGTTCCCCTCCCGGCTGGAGCCGCAATGACGTTACCTGCAGCGGGGAAAAGCTGCAGACGCCCCACGGGAAATAAGCCAGCCACAGATGAATCGAATTGCATTGTTGTTATGCGGACCTGAGCGCGCTACCCGGACGGGAGTGGCCCTCATTTTCAGTGTAGGAGATCTGTTTAAATTTTTTCCAGCGATGATTTTCGTTCAGCGCGAGCGAAAAAAGCGATAACCCATGATCTGACTCACAGCCGGGCTTCGGTTTGCAGCATTTGCTACCCACTCTGGCTATACTCGGGATATAACAATTATTCGCCTGCGTGGCTGACATTGTGGTTGGTGGCGCTTCATCGCCGTTACGCGCAAAGGATTACGCCAGCGGAACGGCAGAAATTCGGGTTGCCCCAGAATCTTGAGAAAGGAGTTTTATCATGGCTTATAAACACATCCTGATTGCAGTAGACCTTTCCCCGGAAAGCCAGTTACTGGTTGATAAAGCGGTATCACTGGCCCGTCCTTATGATGCAAAAATCTCGCTGATTCACGTTGATGTGAACTATTCAGATCTCTACACCGGGCTGATTGACGTCAACCTCGGCGATATGCAGAAGCGTATTTCGGAAGAGACACACACCGCGCTGCGCGAGCTTTCCACCAACGCCGGTTATCCGATTAGCGAAACCCTGAGCGGCAGCGGCGATCTCGGCCAGGTGCTGGTGGACGCGATTAAAAAATACGATGTCGATTTGGTGGTGTGCGGCCATCATCAGGATTTCTGGAGCAAGCTGATGTCGTCAGCGCGCCAGCTGATTAATACCGTGCATATCGATATGCTGATTGTGCCGCTGCGCGATGAGGAAGAGGAATAATCACGAGGCGTGGGGTCGCCGGGACCGGATTCGGTCGCCATCAATGGCGAACCTGCAATGAACATTAACGCTGTAGGGTCGGCATTAATGCCGACCTGTTTTATTGCCGCACCGCCTAAACCAACGGCGGATAAATATCGAAACGGTGGCTTTTGGTCACCACCGCCGATTGAGTGGCGACGCCAGCCAGCGGCGGTGCGTAATCCGGGCGCTTCACCACGATGCGCTTCTTCGCCAGACGGCGCGCCGGTTCGAGCAGCGCATCGGCATCCTCATCCGGCCCCACCAGCGACTGAAACACCCGCATCTCCTTCTTCACCAGCGCGCTTTTCTGCCGGTGCGGATACATCGGATCGAGATACACCACGTCCGGTGCCGGCGTGATATCACTCAGCGCCTGCTGGCTGACCACATGCAGCAGCGTCAGGCGCTCGCGCAGCCAGCCGCCGATCTCCGCATCTTCATAGCCACGCCGCAAACCATCTTCCAGCAGCGCCGCGACCACCGGATGGCGCTCCAGCATACGCACGCGACAGCCCAGCGCGGCCAGCACAAAGGCATCGCGCCCCAGTCCCGCCGTCGCATCCACCACGTCGGGCAGGTAATCCCCTTTGATGCCCACCGCTTTCGCCACCGCTTCGCCGCGCCCGCCGCCAAATTTGCGCCGGTGCGCCATCGCACCGGAAACGAAATCGACAAATATGCCGCCAAGCTTTGGCTCATCCACTTTACGCAGCTCCAGATGCTGCGCTGTCAGCACCAGCGCCAGCGTGGCGCTGTCGTCCTGCTCCAGCCCCCAGCGCTGCGCCAAATGTAATAAGGCGCCGTCTCCGGCGCCTGTTTCATCCACTAAACCGATCTTCACAAGCAGGCTTATCCCTGAATTCCGTAGTGTTCCAGCATCGCATCCAGCTGCGGTTCACGACCGCGGAAGCGTTTGAACAGCTCCATCGGCTCTTCGGAACCGCCGCGCGTCAGGATGTTGTCGAGGAACGACTGACCGGTCTGACGGTTGAAGATGCCCTCTTCTTCGAAGCGCGAATACGCATCGGCAGCCAGCACGTCGGCCCACAGATAGCTGTAGTAACCCGCCGCGTAGCCACCGGCAAACACGTGGCTGAAGGCGTGCGGGAAGCGGCCCCACTCCGGGCTCGGCACCACGGCAACCTGCTTTTTCACTTCACGCAGGGTTTCGAGGATTTGCGCGCCCTGCGCCGGATTAAACTCGGTATGCAGACGGAAATCGAACAGGCCGAACTCCAGCTGACGCAGAATGAACAGCGCCGCCTGATAGTTCTTCGCCGCCAGCATTTTATCCAGCAGCGCTTTCGGCAGCGGCTCACCGGTTTCGTAATGGCCGGAGATGAACGCCAGCGCTTCCGGCTCCCAGCACCAGTTTTCCATAAACTGGCTCGGCAGCTCGACCGCATCCCACGGCACGCCGTTGATGCCAGACACGCCCGGCGCTTCGATGCGCGTCAGCATGTGGTGCAGGCCGTGGCCGAACTCGTGGAACAGCGTGGTCACTTCATCGTGAGTGAACAGCGCCGGTTTGCCCTGAACCGGACGGTTGAAGTTACAGGTCAGGTACGCCACTGGCTTCTGCAGACTGCCATCGGCTTTACGCATCTGCCCGACGCAGTCATCCATCCACGCGCCGCCGCGCTTGTGCTCGCGCGCGTAAAGGTCGAGGTAGAAGCTGCCACGCAGCTCGCCGCTCTCGTCGAACAGGTCGAAGAAACGCACGTCCGGATGGTAAACATCCACGTCGGTACGCTCTTTGGCGGTGATGCCATAAATACGCTTCACCACTTCAAACAGACCGTTCACCGCGCGTGATTCCGGGAAGTACGGACGCAGCTGTTCGTCGCTGATGGTGTACAGATGCTGTTTCTGCTTCTCGCCGTAATAGGTGAGATCCCACGGATTCATGTCATCCACGCCAAACTCTTTTTTGGCAAAGGCACGCAGCTGCGCCAGCTCTTTTTCACCCTGCGGACGCGCGCGTTTAGCGAGGTCGTTCAGGAAGTCGATCACCTGAGACGGGCTTTCCGCCATTTTGGTCGCCAGCGATTTGTCGGCGAACGAGTCAAAGCCCAGCAGCTCGGCCAGCTCGTGGCGCAGCGCCAGCTCTTCCGCCATGATCGGGCCATTGTCCCATTTACCGGCGTTCGGGCCCTGATCGGAGGCACGGGTGGAATAGGCGCGATACATCTCTTCACGCAGCGCGGCGTTGTCACAGTAGGTCATCACCGGCAGATAGCTCGGGATATCCAGCGTCAGCAGCCAGCCTTCCTGCTGTTTGGCTTCCGCCTGCGCTTTGGCTGCGGCCAGTGCGCTCTCCGGCATTCCCGCCAGTTCAGCTTCGTCGGTGATCAGTTTGCTCCAGCCCATGGTGGCGTCCAGCACGTTGTTGCTGTAAGCCGATCCCAGCTCGGAGAGGCGCGCGGCGATCTCGCCATAGCGTTTCTGTTTCTGTTTATCGAGGCCGATACCGGACAGCTCAAAGTCGCGCAGGCTGTTATCCACCGCTTTCTTCTGCGCGGTATCCAGCTGCGCGTAGCTCTCGCCCTCACGCAGGTTGCGATACGCCTGATACAGGCCTTCGTGCTGGCCCACCCAGGTGCTGTATTCGGACAGCAACGGCAGCGTCTGCTCGTAGGCTTCGCGCAGTTCCGGGCTGTTTTTTACCGAGTTGAGGTGGCTGACCGGCGAGAAGATACGGCCCAGGCGATCGTCCACTTCCGCCAGCGGCTGGACTAAATTTTCCCAGGTGTAAGGCGCGCCCTGCGCCACTACGCGCTCCACCGCCGCGCGACAGTCGTTCAGCGCTTCAGTTACAGCGGGAACCACGTGCTCAGGTTTGATGGCGGAAAAAGGCGGTAGCGTAAAAGGCGTGAGTAACGGATTGGTCATAAGCGCAGTCCTTTCATCATGGAGTGGGGCCGCGCGCAGGGGCGCGACACAATTTTACTAACATGCGGCCAGACGAGGGGAAAATCAATGCCACCCGCAAGGGCAGAGAGAAAAACGCGCGATGAATCGCGCCGCTACAGTAAGTGCACGTATCAGTAGCGGCGCGATTTATCGCGCAATGTTGAAAAAAAGCCCGCCAGACGGCGGGCCAGAGGTTATTTGATGGTCAGCTGATAATGGATCACATCATACGGCGCGACCCACGGTGGCAGCGGCTCGCGCTCGTAAATATCTTTCGCCAGCGCCCAGCCTTCCACTGCGCCGCCTTTACCGGTCAGCGACATGCCTTCCTGCAACAGTGGCGGCAGGCTGTCGTTGAACGGCACCTGATCGTGCGAAAAATCGTTGATTACCTTGCCGCTCAGAGTGGTGACGCGGACGCTGACCGCTGCCTGCTGGTCCGGCAGCAGTTTGCCTTTGACGCTTTTCACCGCAAACCACTGCATGCCGAGATCTTTCTTCAGCGCTTTACGCTTCGCCACTTTCTTGTCCAGCTGCGCGTAACCTTTTTCAATCAGTGCGTTCAGTCCTTTGCCAATGGAGGCCTGCATGGTGGCGTAACGGCGCGCCATCTCTTCGCCATCAAGCAGCGAATCACCGCTTTGCAACTGGGTGGTTAAGCCGGCAATCAGCTGATCCATACTGATGCTGAGGCCGATGTCTTTGACCATCTGCAACTGCACCACCGCATTGCTGGCGATGAACTGACCCAGCGTGTAACCATCGCGTTCAGCATCGCTTTTCGGGGCAGAAAGTTTTGGTGCGGCGGCCGGTTGCTGCTTCGCCGCCTCCAGTTCCCGCGTCAGCTGCGCCAGGTTGTGCGCCTGCTGCTGTTTTTCGCTATCCAGCGCGGCGAGTTGTTTTTCGCGCTCGGCCTGCTGCGTCTGTAGCGCGGTGAGCTTCTTCTCGCTTTCCGTCTGCTGAGACTGTAACGCTTGCAGCTGTTTATCGCTTGCAGTCTGCTGCGCGGCCAGTTTTTGGGCGCTCTCAGCCTGCTGGGCGCTGAGCTGCTTTTTACTCTCAGCCTGCAGCGCCGCCAGCGCCTTCTCGTTTTCTGCCTGTAAGGCCGCCAGCTTTTTGTCACTTGCGGCCTGCTGTGCGCTGAGCTGTTTTATGCTCTCAGCCTGCAGCGCCGCCAGCGCCTTGTCGTTTTCTGCCTGTAAGGCCGCCAGCTTTTTGTCACTTGCCGCCTGCTGGGCGCTGAGCTGCTTTTTGCTCTCAGCCTGCAACGCCGCCAGCGTTTTCTCGTTTTCTGCTTTTAGCGCCTTCAGCGCGTCGGTGCTCTGGGTGGCCGCCGCGCGCGCGTCGCTGAGCTGTTTCGTCAGCTGGGCGCTGCCGGCGCTTTGCTGCTGCTGTGCCTCTTTCAGCGCCTGCTGCAGCGTGGCGATATTTTTCTCCTGCTGCTGCTTCTCCGCGCTGAGCGCTGCCAGTTTTTTATCGTTCCCGGCCTGCTGGGCGCTGAGCTGTTTTTTGCTCTCTGCCTGCAGCGCCGCCAGCACCTTATCGTTTTCCGCTTTCAGCGCTTTAAGCGCGTCGGCGCTCTGAGTGACCGCCGCGCGCGCGTCGCTGAGCTGTTTCGTCAGCTGGGCGCTGCCGGTGCTTTGCTGCTGCTGAGCCTCTTTCAGCGCCTGCTGCAGCGTGGCAATGTTTTTCTCCTGCTGCTGCTTCTCCGCGCTGAGCGCTGCCAGCTTTTTGTCGCTGGCAGCCAGCTGCGCCTTTAACGCATCGTCCGCTTTCACCGCAGGTGCCGCAGACAGCTTTTCCAGCTCCGCCACGCGGGCGCGCAGACGCGTCAGTTCCGCACTGTGATCGGACGCTGTTGCGGCTTTTTTCTCTGCCTTGCTGACGGTTTTCGTCGCCGGTTTAGCGGCCGGTTTTGCAGGTGGCTGTGGTTTTGCTGCCGGTGCCGGCGGCAGGGTGCGCGCTGCTTCGCTGAACGCGCGCAGCATGTCATCATCAGCCGCT
>NZ_VOQX01000012.1:0-81738 GCF_016643525.1 Pantoea sp. Morm
AAAAACGGAAATCACCCACGCTTACGATGACTTTGGCCCGTTCACTGGCATGCTCGGCAACGGCGCGATTACCGATGACCGCACGCCAAACCTGCACGGCCGCGCCGAGTCTAACAGCCTGGTGTATATCCACTATCGCAATGTGCTGGGCGCATGGGAACTGCTGGACAGCGTGACTGCCGGCGCCGATGGCCGCTGGGAGTATGAGACTGATCGACTGGTGCCGGGGACGTATGAGTTTCAGGCCGGGAGATCGTCAACCCGTGATGCAAACGGTAAACCATTTGGGCTGCAGATTGTGGCGCCGGGCAGCGTCGCACCAGAGATCGCTATGGCCTGGGATGATGTGGGCAAAATCACCGGTGAGGTGAAATCGGGCGGGCTGACCAATGATACTCAGCCGGAACTGCGCGGCAGTGCCGAGGCGAATGCGGTTGTGCAGGTTGAGTACTCACGCGACGGCAAAACCTGGCATAGCGGGTCAACGGTTGCGGATGCGAATGGCCGCTGGTCGTTTACGCCCAAGGACGAGCTGGAATATGGTAACTGGGATTTCAGGGCGAAAACCACTAATGGAACTAGCTATAGTGCAAATTATTCGTTAAACATTATTGACAGTGAAACCATTACTCATGTTTACAACTTTGAAGACATTACCCCTGTCAATATCAATAAAGATGTTAATTACGGGAACCTGACATTTATCTATAAAAAGCATGACAATGTTACTACAGCAATAGAAGATCATGAGCGCTGGGGCGGTCTTTTCGTCATCCGAAAAGATAGCAATGTTAATGAGTTCGTGCAACAAGTTAATTTCCAGGAAAAAATAAATTACTTTGAACTCACCGCACTTGATTGGGAAAGTTCCAAATCCTACATCAGCTTCTTTGATGAAAGCGGGAAAGAACTGGGGCGAGTTTACTCCAATGATGAAAGAGGAAATAGCAGAGAGGTATTACAATTCTACTCTGGTAACGCAGAAATTAGTTACGCTGAAATCCATATTATTGGGTCGCTTACTGGCTACGGGATTGATAACATCATAACTGAACGCTACTCTAAACATGAAATAAACAATAACAGTCATGGTTTTGATAACCTTGAAGGATACGATGCAGGACATCTATTTAACAGGACCGGAGAACGTCTGAAAAGTGGATTATTTGTTAAAACAATTTACGGCACTGACCTTGGAATAATTGCCGACCCAGGTGCTAACAAAAACAACATTTTCTACATTAGAGGGAACTCATCATATGAGTTTAACTTCGAAAAAACAGATAAATTTTCTTTTGATTTTAGCTATTTAGATAATACCAACACCCATAAGATAATAGTTTACTCAACTAATGGTTCTATCTTGCATGAAGAATACTTACCAGCAACAGAATCAAAAGCAAAGCATTATGAATATTTCTCACCACCGGGAAGCAGTATTTCACATATCGAATTTATTGTAGGAAGCGATAGTGTTCCCGGCAATACCAATGGAGGCTTCGCCATAGATAACATCGCCTGGGGTGCAAACGTTGACTCAGGCCTGGAATCATTTGACAAGTATGACAATGACTTCAAGTTCGATATGACAAAAGTTAACACTTTATGGGGTGGCGTTAAATTCTCCGGAAAAGCGCATGAGGGTGCAGTTTCACATATAGCATCATCTAAAGTTTACGGTGGCTTCGGAGAACATCATGCATTTTTATTAGGCGACAACTCAACGTATACGTATGACTTTGGCAGCACGGAAAAGATCGAATTTGCACTGAACGCCGTTCATTCAGCCAACCGACATGAAATTATCGTTTACTCAACAACCGGTGAAATTCTCTTCCGTGAAATGCTCGCAACCGTGGATTTAAAAACCGTAACACCTCCCGATACCTATCAGTTTATCGCACCGCCGGGTAAAAAAATTGGTCACATCGATTTTGTACTGGGTCAGGAGGGAACAAGTGATGACAGTGATATCGGCATTACAATTGACGATATCAAATGGGGCGAATACGTTCATCCGGAGGTCAACACCAACGGTGGCAAACTGTATCTGTTTGACGAAAACGATCTCTATGACCCGATCCAGGTTTTCGACGCCGATAATCAGCTCTATCAGCTGCTGGTCAACAGCGAAGATCAGACGGTGATTTTTGCCGACCAGGTGGAGGACGGCAGCAAAACCAGCGTGATTCAGATGGACAACGCCGGCAATAACGCTCTGACGCTCAGCCTGCAGGATGTGCTCAGGCACGGCAGTGAGAACCTGGCGATTGATGATGCCACTAAGCAAATTATCGTCAACGGCAACCAGGGCGACACCGTGCGCCTCGAAGACATCCTGCCGGAGGGCAGTGAGCAAAACGGCTGGGCCGAGCAGGCTGGCACCGTCACCATTGCCGGCACCCAGTATCACGTCTGGAGCAACGGCGACGCTGAGCTGCTGGTGCAGGACGGCGTGAAAACCGAGCTGGTGTAAGGGAGAGCTATCATGAACCAGATTCTTAATGCATCTTACCGCTACACCGACGACCCGCGCCGCGGCTACAGCGGCACCAGTCCGCAGGCGCGCAACGGCTTCGCGGAAATCGCTATTGATGGCCAGCCGCCGTACACCGTCAAGGTCGACGCAGAGGGCCGCTGGAGCTGGACGCCGCCCGCCGACTGGACGCCGGGCGAACACATCGTGTCGGTGCGCATGATTGACGCCGCCGGCAACATTGGTAATCCCGCCCAGTTTATTCAGGTGGTCGACTACACGGCGCCGGACGCGCCGCGCCTGCTCAATATGTACGATGACCAGGGCGACATCACCGGCAGCTTCGACGCCGGACGCATGACCGACGACCGCCGCCCGACCCTGACCGGCGTCGCGGAAAAGGGCACTGTGGTGTACCTCAAAGAGGGCGATACGGTGATCGGCAGCGCGCAGGCCGACGCCACCACCGGCATCTGGACGCTGGAGCCGGACGCCGATCTGAGCGACGGCACCCACCAGCTGACGCTGGTGGCGGTTGAAACCTTCAACGGCAAGCTGCGCGAGGGCGAGCCTTCTGCGCCGTTCGAACTGCTGATTGGCCGCGACGGGTCTGCCGCCACGGTGATTTCCCACGCGGTGGATGATGCCGGCCCGGTCACCGGTTCGCTGCTGAGCGGCGCGCTCACCGACGACGCCACGCCGCAGCTGCACGGCAGCGCCCCGGCGGGCAGCACGGTTTTCGTGCAGTACCGCAACGCCAGCGGCGAGTGGGTTGACGGCGGCGCGGCGCAGATGGACGGCACCCGCTGGAGCTGGACACCACCGGCTGAGCTGGACGCCGGCAGCTGGGAGTTCCGCGCCGGTCAGGAAGGCAGCTGGAGCGACAGCTTCGGGCTCGATATCGCCTTCGCCGGCAGCGACGCGCTGCACGCCACGCTGACCCACGCCACCGACGATTTCGGCCCGGTCACCGGCACGCTGCTAAGCGGCGCGCTCACCGATGACACCACGCCAACCCTTAGCGGGCGCGGCGAAGCCAACAGCAACGTGGTGGTGCGCTACGGCATTGCTGGCGAGTTCACCCATTCCGTGGTGGTGACAGTGGGCGCGGACAGCAACTGGAGCTTCACGCCGCCGGCGCTGGAGTACGGCGTCTGGTCGTTTGCCGCGCAGGCGCAGGGCGACAGCCAGTGGAGCGACACGTTCGAGCTCATCCTGATGCCGGGCGGCCAGCACACGCCAGAAATCCTCCGCGTGTACGATGACGTGGCGCTGTATATCGGCGAAGTCAGCAACGGCGGCATCACTAATGACCGCCAGCCGGAGCTGAGCGGTGTTGCCGAGGCTAACAGCGTGCTCAACGTCTACGACGGCAGCACGCTGATCGGCAGCGTGCAGGTCGGCGCAGACGGCAACTGGCGCTTTATCACGCCAGAGCTCAGCGATGAATCGCACAGCCTCAGCGTCAGCTACGGCGCTTACGACGCTGGCCTGCCGGCGTACAGCATCGTCGTGGACGCCACGCCGCCGGGCGAGGTGGAAATCAACGCGCTCGCCCCGCTCGGCCTGACGCTCAGTGACGTGGTGGAAGCCGGTCAGCAGGGCCTGTTCATTGACGACGGCAAAACCCAGCTGCGCGTCAGCGGCCAGGCCGGCGACAGCGTGCAGCTCAGCGACATCCTGCCGGAAGGCGAAGCGGTCAGCGGCTGGACGCAGCAAACCGGCACCGTGACCATCGCCGGCAACCAGTACCACGTGTTCAGCCACGGCGACGCGGAACTGCTGGTGCAGGACGGCGTGAAAATCGAGCTGGTGTAATCCCCCGATGCCGTGCGCGCAGCACGGCATCAACTTCTCCTTTTCCTCTGTTTTTAATCCGTTCGGATTTTTCTCCCTTCGGGACGTATCTCATACGGCGTGTTACATCATCTATTACAAAATGCGCTCTTTGTAACAAGGCGCAGCGGCCCTCGCTGCGGTGGACCCGACGTAAAAAAACACAGGAATAATCTCCATGGAACTGTTCAATTATGAAGAGGTGAAATACCTCGAGCGCGACACCAACACCCCCACGTTTTTTGGCTATGCAAATTCAGAAATCGGTAAGGGCGGCACCATGCTGATTACCGTCGGCAAAGAGACCTTTACGGTAGATATCGACCCTGCCAACGGCTACTGGAGCTGGACACCTGCAACGCCGCTGGAGGATGGTTACTACAACATGTCTTTCCAGTCGGTTGATAAGGCCGGCAACGTCAGTACGCCCAGTCTGCGTACGCTGATTGTTGATACCACGCCGCCAGCAGCGCCGACGCTGCTGAACATGTACGACGATCAGGGTGACATCACCGGCAGCTTCGATTCTGGCAAGATGACCGACGACCGCCGCCCCACCCTGACCGGTATCGCGGAAAAAGGCGTGATTGTTTACCTGAAGGAAGATGATACGGTTATCGGCAGCGCCAAAGCGGATGAAAATACCGGGATGTGGAAGATCGAGCCAGAAATTGACCTCACCGACGGCCAGCATGATTTAACGCTGGTGGCGAGTGAAACCTTTGCCGGTAAGGTGCGTGAGGGTGAGGTTTCGGATGCTTTTAGTATCATCATCGGAAAAGATGGCTCAACCCCGCCCGATCCCGGCGCCATTCTGGAAATCACTCACGCAATAGATAATGTCGGCAATGCAACTGGCGAATTGAAAAGTGGCGGACTGACTGATGACACCACACCAGAGCTTTGCGGTAACGCACCAGCAGGTAGCACGGTGAGAATCCAGTATCGAAATGATAAAGGCGAATGGATCGATGCAGGCAACGCAGTGATGGACGGTAGCCGCTGGAGCTGGACACCGAATCCGGCGCTGAGTGCCGGTACCTGGGAGTTCCGAGCCAATGATAGTAGCGGCTGGACTGACGAGTTCATACTTAATATTGATCTATCGGCATCAACTCGCACTGAGATTACTCATGCTTACGATGATTTTGGTCCGTCTACCGGTATGCTCGGTTCTGGTGCGATTACAGACGATACTACTCCTACTTTATACGGCCGTGCCGAAGCTAATAATATTGTCTATATACACTACCGCAACCTAACCGGCATGTGGGACTTATTGGGTAGCGTAATAACTAAAGCAGATGGAACATGGACTTATGAAAGTAAAAATTTGACAGAAGGCCTTTATGAATTCCAGTCAGGGACTTCCGCCACATATACTCCCTCTGGTAAAACCTTCGAATTGCAGATTATAACAACTGGCACAATAGTGCCGAAAATTATATCTGTTTGGGATGATGAGGGAACATCAACAGGCATAATCCGTAATGGCGGAGAAACCGATGATCGAACTCCCACTCTTTCTGGCGTTGCGGAAGCAAATAGCACTGTGGTTATCAAATATACAGACGGTAAGGACATATTTACAGTTTCTGTCTTCTCAAACGATAAGGGCGACTGGAGTTATACCCCTCCATCGCTTAAATTCGGCTCGTGGGCGTTTACGGTCTCGACGATAGATAGCGATAAAACCAGCGATAGCTATGTTATAAATATACAGCAATACAATTACGTTAATAGCGGTTGTAATTTTGAGGGTTTACCATCATCTTTAGGAAGCCACATACCTAAACCTTATCCTAGTGTAGGGGTTGGCAGTCAATTTAACTTATACAGCAAATATAATTTCAAAAGTGATTTTGCTATGAAGCCTTTAGCCGGAGTTGTACAACTATCAAACCACTATTATTATGTCGGCAATCAAGCTTACACGGGCAATAATCTTATAATGAGAGAAAACTCTAAAGCAGAGTTCACTGTCCCACCATCGAAAATTTTAGAATTGAACGTTATAGGTGGAAATAAAGGCTATTACATAATAAATTTTTATGACAAAGATAATAACATCATACATTCAGAAAAAGTTTCCGTACCAGAAGGGGTATTGCACCATAAGTTCTCTATCGATGAAGGGTTATTTACTAAGTTTGATATTGAGGTGCGTGACTTAGGAGGATTGTATTTAGATAATTTTATATGGCAAAAAGCCGTTCCGATTGTTAATACAACGATTAATCAGATTGATGAACAACATGACGATGCCATCAATAGTTTATTACAAATTGATCCAGATGAAATCCTTGAGCAAGGACAACAGGATCAGTTTATCGATGATGGTAAGACGCAGTTAATGATTGATAATCATGCCTGCGAAACAGTGCAGCTTAGCGACATCCTGCCGGAAGGCGAAGCGGTCAGCGGCTGGACGCAGCAAACCGGCACCGTCACCATCGCTGGCAACCAGTATCACGTGTTCAACCACGGCGACGCGGAACTGCTGGTGCAGGACGGCGTAACGGTGAATCTGGTTTAACCGCGGTTCGCCACCGCATAATGACATGGCGGCCTGCTCTGGCCGCCATAATAAAAAAGGTCGTCATGAATGACGACCCTACAGATATGGTGCTGGTATTACGCCGGTGAAACTATTTCTTCACCGTCTCCATGCCCATCAAACCAATCTTCAGATAACCCGCTTCACGCAGCTGATCCATCACCGACATCAGCGTTTCATAATCGACTGATTTGTCCGCCTGGAAGAAGATGGTTGTCTCTTTGTTACCTTCGGTTTGCGCGGTGAGCGCGTTCACCAGCGTCTCTTTGGTCACCGCATCGTTACCGATGTAAATCTGCTTATCCGCTTTGATCGACAGATAAACCGGCTTCTCCGGACGCGGCTGCGGCGCGCTGGTCGAGGCAGGCAGATTGACGCGCACATCCACCGTGGCGAGCGGCGCGGCGACCATGAAGATGATCAGCAGCACCAGCATGACGTCGATAAACGGCGTCACGTTGATTTCGTGCATTTCGCCATCGCCGACCGCATCATCGTTTAAACGCATCGCCATAATACTTATCCTACGCGCAGTTTCTGGGCCGCCGCCGGACGGTTAACTTCTTTTGCAGTATCGACGTTGCCGAGGTCCAGATCGCGGCTCTGCAGCAGCAGCACCTGCGCCGCCACGTCGCTCAGTGAGGCTTTGTAGCTGGCAATCATGCGGGCGAAGACGTTATAGATTACCACCGCCGGAATTGCCGCCACCAGGCCAATCGCCGTCGCCAGCAGCGCTTCCGCGATGCCCGGTGCCACCACCGCAAGGTTAGTGGTCTGGGTTTTCGCGATACCGATAAAGCTGTTCATGATGCCCCACACGGTGCCGAACAGACCGATAAACGGCGCGACGGAACCGATGGTGGCAAGGAAGCCGTTACCGCGACCGGCGTGGCGGCTGAAGCCCGCGACGCGACGCTCGAGGCGGAAGCTGGTGCGCTCTTTGATGCCGTCGAGGTCTTCGCTGCCGGCGGAGAGTTCCAGTTCGTTACGCGTGTCGGCGAGCAGCACGGCGCTGTGGCTGTTGGCTTTGAAGTTTTCGGCAGCGCGATACGCGTCATTCAGTGAGCGCGCTTCGCCCAGCGCCAGCTGTTCACGCTTCAGGCGACGTTTCGCCCCGCTCAGCTCCGCATATTTGCCAAAGAAAATCGCCCAGGTGACGACCGAGGCCAGCAACAGGCCGATCATCACAATTTTTACCACGATATCGGCATGCTGATACATGCCCCAAACGGAGAGGTCCGTTTGCATCAAGTCACTGGCTACCACGCTGCGTCTCCGACTTCTGTTGCACCGTTCACGATTGAAGCGCGGATCATAGCAAAAAAACCGACCGAAGTGATAGTGGTTCTCATTACTATTTACAAAGCTGTAACCCGCTGAATTGATACGGCGCAATGTTTAGCGCGATAAATCACGCCGCTACGGTTGGGTGCGGTTTGCGGACTGGAGCAACTGGCGCGGACGAACATCCCGCACGGATCGTAGCGGCGCAATTTATTGCGCTTTGCTTTTCCGCCACGTAATAAAAGCCACAACCAGCCTCTTTCCGCGATTGTGCTGGCGTCACTCTGATATTCGGCAAACGGGCTCAACCCCGCGCCGCGATTCGTGGTAAGTTGGATGCTTTGTGAGACGTGTCAGGAAAGGCAGTGATGGCAACGAAAAAAATTGATACCCGGCTTGTCACCGCGGGACGCAGCAAACGTTACACTCAGGGCTCGGTTAACAGCGTCATTCAGCGCGCATCCTCACTGGTTTTTGACTCCGTCGCGGACAAACAACGCGCCACCGCCGGACGCGCCAGCGGTGAACTGTTTTATGGCCGGCGCGGCACCCTCACCCATTTCTCCTTCCAGGATGCGATGACCGAACTGGAAGGCGGCGCCGGCTGCGTGCTCTATCCGTGCGGTGCGGCCGCAGTCGCCAATGCCATCCTCGCGTTTGTCACCAGTGGCGATCATATTCTGGTCAGCGGCGCGGTATACGAACCCACCCAGGATTTCTGCACCAAAATTCTCGCGAAGCTTAACGTCACCACCACCTGGTTTGATCACTGCATCGGCAGTGAAATCGGCGAGCTGGTGCAGCCGAACACTCGCGTGGTGTTCCTTGAATCACCGGCTTCCATCACCATGGAAGTGCAGGATATTCCGGCGATTGTCGCGGCGGTGCGCGCCAAAGCGCCAGATGCGGTGATCATGATTGATAATACCTGGGCGGCGGGCGTGCTGTTTAACGCGCTGGAGCATGGCATCGACATTTCTATCCAGGCCGGCACCAAATACATCATCGGCCACAGCGATGCGATGATCGGCACTGCGGTGGCCAACGAACGTTGCTGGGCGCAGCTGCGCGAAAACTCCTACCTGATGGGCCAGATGGTGGATGCGGACACCGCGTACATGGCCAGCCGTGGCCTGCGCACGCTGGCTACGCGTCTGCGTCAGCACGAAGAAAGCGGTCTGCGCGTGGCCGAATGGCTGGCGGCGCAGCCGGAAGTGGCGCGCGTCAACCATCCGGCGCTGGCGCAGTGCAAAGGCCACGAGTTCTGGCGGCGCGACTTCAGCGGCAGCAGCGGGCTGTTCTCATTCATCCTGCATGAAAAACTCACCCCGGCGCAGCTGGCAAATTATCTCGATCGCTTCCACCATTTCAGTATGGCCTACTCGTGGGGCGGCTTTGAATCGCTGATTCTGGCGAACCAGCCGGAAGAGCTGGCGGCAATTCGTCCGGCGGGCGGCGTGGATTTTGACGGCACGCTGGTGCGTCTGCATATCGGTCTCGAGCACGTTGACGATCTGCTGGATGACCTGAAAGCCGGCTTTGCCCGCCTGCATGCGTAAAAAGATAAACCAAACTTAAACCATCCGGTGCGGCGTAGCGGAGATCAACGATTACGCCGTCCCGGACGGTTAAAATACAAGCCTTGTGACTCGATGGGATAGCTGATGGGTGTTTTACATGAGATTGTCCAGGCGCTGTGGCATCAGGATTTTGCCGCGCTGGCCAATCCGGATGTGGTGTGGATTGTCTACGGCGTGATGTTTCTGACGCTGTTCCTGGAAAACGGTTTGCTGCCTGCCTCGTTCCTGCCCGGCGACAGCCTGCTGCTGCTGGCAGGGGCGATGATCGCCAAAGGCGTGATGGATTTTGTGCCGACCATGGTGATTCTGACCACCGCTGCCAGCCTCGGCTGCTGGCTGAGCTATCTGCAGGGGCGCTGGCTTGGTAATACTAAAATCGTCAAAAGCTGGCTGATGCATTTGCCAGCGCAGTACCATCAGCGCGCCTGGCACCTGTTCAACCGCCACGGCCTGATGGCACTGCTGGTTGGCCGCTTTCTGGCCTTTGTGCGTACGCTGCTGCCCACCATGGCGGGTATTTCGGGTTTGCAGAACGGGCGTTTTCAGTTCTTCAACTGGCTGAGCGGCGCGCTGTGGGTCGGGATTGTGGTGGCGATGGGCTATGGCATCAGCCAGGTGCCGTTTATCAAGCGCCACGAAGATCAGGTGATGGCGATCCTGATGGTGCTGCCTATTGTGCTGCTGTTTCTCGGCCTCGGCGGCAGCATTGTGGTGATCTGGAAAAAGCGTCGCCAGAAAGCCTGAGCCTCTGTAAAGCGCCGCCGTTTCAGGCGGCGTCAAACGGCTGCAGCGCCCCGGTCTGGCGCGCGCGGCTCGCCTCTTCTCCCGGCGTCACGCCAAAGTACCGTTTAAACTCCCGCGAAAACTGTGACGGGCTTTCATAGCCGACGCGCACGGCGGCGGCGCTGGCCTTCAGCCCATCCTGCAGCATCATTAACCGCGCCTGATGCAGCCGGTAACGCTTGAGATACTGCAGCGGCGAGGTCTGGGTCACCGCCTTAAAGTTATGGTGAAACGCCGAGACGCTCATGTTGACCTCTGCCGCCAGCATTTCCACGCTCAGGCTTTCGGCAAAGTGGTTCTCGATGCGGCGCAGCGCCCGGGCCACCTGGCTGAACTGCGTCTGGCGATTGACCAGCGACAGCAGCGCGCCGCCAATCGGCCCGGTCAGTACGTAATAGATGATTTCACGCACCAGCTGCGGGCCGAGCACGCGGGCGTCACGCGGTTTATCCATCACATCCAGCAGCCGTTCCGCGGCGCACAGCATCTCCTCGCTAAGAAACGCAGAGTGAATGCCGGAGGTTTGCGGCTGAGGCTGAAACTGCTCGTCATCGCCAATGCTTAACAGCAGATCCTGCAAACTGGCCGGATCCACGGTGAGACTCATGCCGGCCAGCGGCTGCTGCGGCGTGGCGTCAGTTTCGCACTCCACCGGCAGCGTGACGGTGAGCATCAGATATTTGGTGGCGTCGTAGCGAAACACCGTGCTGCCGAGGTAGCCGGTTTTGTGTCCCTGAAACAGGATCACGATGCCCGCCGGATACAACATCGGCGTACGCGGCAGCGGTTCCTCTGCGTAGATCAACCGTACGTTTTCCACCGCACACAGCGGCTTTTGTGGCTCGCGCATCAGCGTGATCACGCGCTGCGCCAGCTGGCGGCAAAGGGCATCGTTTGGCATGGCACTCTCTCGGGCAGCAAAAAACGCAGTGTGCCGCATTGCTGCATAAAGCTCCAGATGGCTGGAGAATCAGGCAAGATTTTTGCAGGATTGCACCGGGCGAAAGTGCCGTTCGGTTGCCACAATGATCCTCAGGTCAGGTTTGTTGACTAGACTTAAGCACATCGTTTCTACGGTAAGTTACTGCAACCGATAAGGAGTCACTATGGCAGAGCAACCCCGGATTAAACTGCATGACGGCAACATGATGCCGCAACTCGGCCTTGGCGTCTGGCAGGCCAGCATTGATGAAGCGCGCAACGCCGTGCTGGAAGCGCTGAAAGTCGGCTATCGCTCCATCGATACCGCCGCCGCGTATAAAAATGAAGAGGCGATTGGCCAGGCGCTGCAGGAAACCGACGTGGCGCGCGATGAGATCTTTATCACCACCAAACTGTGGAATGATGACCAGCAGAACGTTGAGCAGGCGATGGAGACCAGCCTGAAAAAGCTGCAGCTGGAGCAGGTGGATCTCTATCTGATGCACTGGCCGTGTCCACAGAAAGACCACTACGTCGATGCGTGGAAGAAAATGGTGGAACTGCAGCAGCAGGGCCTGGCGAAAAGCATCGGCGTGTGCAACTTCCATGAAGCGCACCTCAAGCGGCTGATTGATGAAACCGGCGTGTCGCCGGTGGTGAATCAGATTGAACTGCATCCGATGCTGCAGCAGCGCACGCTGCATGCATGGAATGCGCTGCATCAGATTCAGACCGAGTCATGGAGCCCGCTGGCGCAGGGCGGCGAAGGCGTGTTTGATCAGGAGATCATTCGCGAGCTGGCGAAGAAGTACAGCAAGACGCCGGCGCAGATTGTGATTCGCTGGCATCTGGACAGCGGCCTGGTGGTGATTCCGAAGTCGGTAACGCCGGCACGCATTCAGGAGAACTTCCAGGTGTTTGATTTCCGGCTGGATAAGTCAGAAGTGAGCGAGATCGCGAAGCTGGATAAAGGCAAGCGGCTGGGACCGGATCCGGAAGAGTTTAATGGGTGACGTGTGACGAGGGTGTCGTGGATGAGTGGTGCGGTTTGCCCCCTCACCCCGGCCCTCTCCCGCACGCGGGAGAGGGAGATGTCCGCGCAAATCTGAAGCGGTGTGCCAGTGGGTAACACTGTGCGACCAGGCACCCTCACCCCGGCCCTCTCCCGCACGCGGGAGAGGGAGTTGTCCGCGCAAATCTAAAGCGGTATGCCAGTGTGTAATACTGTGCAACCAAGTCCCCCTCACCCCGGCCCTCTCCCGCATGCGGGAGAGGGAGGTGTCCGCGCAAATCTGAAGCGGTGTGCCAGTGGGGAATATTGCACAAAACGGTCCCCTCTCCCGCTGGCGGGAGAGGGTTAGGGTGAGGGAACAGCAACGCTCCTCGTCCCCGGTTCTCTCCCGCGCGGGTTAGGGTGAGGGAAAAGAAACGCACCTCACCCGACCGGATTCACCACCATCTGCCCTGCCGTGCCGCGATCGGCGAGCTCCAGCGTCTGGCTATAATAGACAAACGGGAAATGCTCTGACGAACTCTGCGGGAAACTCACCAGCAGTTCGACATCGCCGTCCACCCAGACCGTATCTTTCCAGCCGCGATCTTCTCCCATCGACTGCGCGCCGTTGACGCTCTTAATCAGGAACATCACGCCCTGAATATGCAGCGACTGCGGTCGGTCGGCGTGAATGATCCAGCGCTCAAAGGTGCCCTGCTGCACCGTCGTATCGATGCGATTCATGTCCCACAGCACACCGTTAATCCCCGGCGTGCCGTCGCCGAGGCGGAATTCACGCGTGCGCACCGCCACGCCATCGAGAATCTGATCCGCCAGCAGGCGCATCGGCAGGTTGTCGGTCACCAGCGGCAGCAGGCCGGTTGGACGCAGCGTTAGCACCAGCGTATTGGTCAGAATCGATGAGGGCTCAAACAGCCCGCGCAGACGATCCATAATGCCTGCCGCCGTGCCTGCGGTGATCGACACTTCATCGCCCTGCGACATGTCCACCAGCACTTCGCGACGTTCACCCGGCGCGAGCGACAGCGTTTGCACCGCTACCGGCGCGGGCAGAAAGCCCTGATCGCTGGCAATCACCGTAAACGGCCGGTTGTCGCTAAAGCTGAGATCGAAACGGCGCGCATTGGCCGCATTCAGCAGGCGCAAACGCACCCAGCCGCGCGACACTTCGACATACGGGTTTTGCACGCCGTTAACCAGCAGCGTATCGCCGAGGAAACCGCCGTCCGACGGTGGGTTATAAACCGGCGTGGCAAAGTTATCGAGGCGCTTGTCCTGAATAATCAGCGGGAAATCATCGACGCCATAATGCTTCGGCAGCGGCAGCGCTTTGCTGATGTCATCTTCGATCAGCCACATGCCCGCCAGGCCGTTATAAACGTGCGGCGCCATGCGATTCGGCGTGTTGGCGTGATACCACAACGTGGCTGCGCCCTGACGAATCGGCAGCACCGGTGCCCAGTCTACGCCGGCGGACATCATGCGCGGCGCACCGCCCATCAGCGCGCCCGGCACCTGCAAACCGCTGACGGTCATCGCCACCGGTTCATTGAGGCGGTTGCTGTAGATCAGTTTGACATCATCGCCGCTGTAAACGCGCACCGTCGGGCCAAGGTACAGGCCGTTAATGCCCCATACCGGCACTTTGTTGCTGTTGCCGTTGAAGGACCAGTGGCTGCGCTGCAGCGTAAGGAACAGCGGCTGACCGCGGCGTGATTCGATCAGCGGCGGCACCGGCAAAGGCACATCGCCCAATGGCGCGGCGGCGCGGGCGGCGTAAGGCATAACGCTGGAAGCCAGCGCCATACCGGCAGAAAGCTGAATAAACTGACGTCTGCTGCAAGACATAAAACTTCAGACCTTTTGAGCGTGGCGTGAAGACGCCGTGTCCATGTTGTTATTTTTAATCGTGTTGTGAAGCGCCCGAAAGGCGCGGCTGTGTGTCCGGGTTAGGTCAATGCGCATCCGGGACCCGGTGCGCATGAATGCGCACCCTGCAAACGGCGGAACCCGGTGCGCATGAATGCGCACCCTACAAACGGCGGGACACGGCGCGCATCAATGCACCCGACAGCTCGAGCCATAGCACGCGCTGCGGGTGAGCCATTTTTTGCCGGCTAGATTTTACCGTTTTTTTCGCGTTCGGCGACTTCAGCGTTCAACTCTTCCAGCTTAGCAGACATTAATTCACGGCAGTGGGTCGCCAGTTTACGTACCGACGTGGTTTCAAACTGCGTGGTATCCACTGGCGGCAGCATTTCCACGATCACTAAGCCATTGTTCCAGCGATTCAGTTTGATTTTGCCGTGGGTGTTAGAGACCACCACCGGGATGATCGGCACGCCCGCCGCCACCGCCGCATGGAACGCGCCGGTCTTGAACGGCAGCAGACCGCGTCCGCGGCTGCGCGTCCCTTCCGGGAACATCCAGAAGGAAATTTTCTTCTTTTTGAACTGCGCCACCAGCTCGCCGATGGTGCCGTGCGCTTTGGCGCGGTTATCGCGGTCAATCAGCAGGTTACCGGTCAGCCAGTAGAGCTGGCCGAAGAACGGGATCCACAGCAGGCTTTTCTTGCCCACCGTGACCGTGGTCGGCTGCACGATATTGGCGGCGGTGATCATGTCGTAGTTGTTCTGATGGTTAGCGATGTAAATCGCGTTACCGTAGCTTTCGGCATCCGCCGGTTTACGCAGTTCGACTTTGACGCCAAACACCGTCGACAGACGACCAAACATGTGACCAAAGGTCGCCACGTGGCGCGGATTACGCGGTGAAAACAGACACCAGATGCTGCCAAACACACAAACCAGAATCGAATAAATCACAACGATCAACGTGCGTAAAATTAGTAACATAGCTTCCTCAAATGTGGCAGTCCTTCGCCTTTTCAGTCTTACTCTTCGCTATTCGCGTCACTTTTTGGCCGCGCTGGCGCATTCACTTCCACGCTATCGATCCGCTGCAGTCCGCGCGATACGCTACCGCGACGGCCGCGCTCAGCACGCACTTTCTGCAGATCTTCATCACGCATGATCAGCTTACGCTTGCCGACATAGATAGTGATGGAACTGCCCGGCGGCAGAATCAGCAGCCACTGCAGCTTGTCCACGCCCGCGGCGGCGTCCGCGGACGGAATCGAGATAATCTTGTTGCCCTTGCCTTTCGACATCTGCGGCAGATCGGCCACCGGGAACATCAGCATCCGCCCCGCCTGGGTGATGGCCAGCAGCATGTCGTCGCCAGAGTGCACCGCCAGCGGCGTCATCACTTTGGCGTTTTCCGGCAACGTCAGCAGCGCTTTACCGGCGCGGTTGCGCGACACCAGATCGGCAAAGGTACAGATGAAGCCGTAGCCGGCGTCGGAGGCCATCAGCAGCTTCTGATCGTCCGCTTCCATCAGCACCTGCTCAATCACCGCACCCGGCGGTGGCGTCAGCTTGCCGGTGAGCGGCTCTCCCTGCCCGCGCGCCGACGGCAGCGAGGTCGGATCCAGCGTATAGCTGCGGCCGGTGGAGTCAATAAACGCCACCGGCTGGTTGCTCTTGCCGCGCGCGGCGGCACGGTAGCTGTCGCCGGCTTTGTAGCTTAATCCTGCCGGATCGATATCGTGACCTTTGGCGCTGCGCACCCAGCCCATCTGCGACAGCACAATGGTGACCGGCTCAGCGCTCACCAGCTCGTTCTCGCTCAGCGCTTTCGCTTCTTCACGTTCATGCAGCGGCGAGCGGCGATCGTCGCCGTAGGTCTGGCTGTCGGCCAGCAGTTCTTTCTTCAGCAGGTTACTCATTTTGCGATCAGAGGCGAGGATCGCCTGCAGCTGATCGCGCTCTTTTTCCAGCTCGGCCTGTTCACCGCGAATCTTCATCTCTTCCAGTTTGGCGAGATGGCGCAGTTTCAGTTCCAGAATCGCTTCGGCCTGGGTTTCGCTGATGTCAAAGCGCGACATCAGCACCGGCTTCGGCTCATCCTCGCTGCGGATGATGTGAATCACCTCATCAATATTGAGGAACGCCACCAGCAAACCTTCGAGGATATGCAGACGACGCAGTACGCGTTCCAGGCGATGATTGAGACGGCGCGTCACGGTATCGCGGCGGTACACCAGCCATTCCGAAAGGATCTCCAGCAGGTTTTTCACCGCCGGACGGTTATCCAGCCCGATCATGTTGAGGTTAACGCGGTAGCTCTTCTCCAGATCGGTAGTGGCAAACAGGTGGTTCATTACCTGATCGAGATCCACCCGATTGGAGCGCGGCACAATCACCAGCCGCGTCGGGTTTTCGTGATCCGATTCATCGCGCAGATCCTCCACCATCGGCAGCTTTTTATTGCGCATCTGGCTGGCGATCTGCTCCAGCACGCGCGCACCCGACACCTGATGCGGCAGCGCGGTGATCACCACCTCGCCATCCTCTTTTTTCCACACCGCACGCTGGCGGATTGAACCACGGCCGTTCTGGTAGATCTTGCGGATCTCGTCGCGCGGCGTGATGATCTCGGCTTCGGTCGGGAAGTCCGGCCCCTGCACGATCTCCAGCAGCTCATCCAGCGTGGTGTTGGGCTTGTCGATCAGGCGCACCGCGGCTTCGGCCACTTCGCGCAGGTTGTGCGGCGGAATATCGGTCGCCATACCCACGGCGATGCCGGTGGTGCCGTTGAGCAGGATGTTCGGCAGGCGCGCCGGCAGCATTTTCGGCTCCTGCAGCGTGCCGTCGAAGTTCGGGATGTAATCCACCGTGCCCTGCCCCAGTTCGCTGAGCAGCACTTCGGCATATTTCGACAGGCGCGATTCGGTGTAACGCATCGCCGCAAAGGATTTCGGATCGTCCGGCGCACCCCAGTTGCCCTGACCATCCACCAGCGGATAACGGTAGGAGAACGGCTGCGCCATCAGCACCATGGCTTCGTAGCAGGCGCTGTCGCCGTGCGGATGGTATTTACCCAGCACGTCACCCACGGTACGCGCCGATTTCTTGAATTTTGCGCTGGCGTTAAGCCCCAGCTCGGACATGGCATAAACAATGCGGCGCTGCACCGGCTTGAGACCGTCACCGATGTACGGCAGCGCACGGTCCATGATCACGTACATGGAGTAGTTCAGGTACGCGTTTTCAGTAAACTTGTGCAGGGCAAGACGCTCTGCGCCATCCTGTGTCATTTCACTCATTAAGCTGGCATCCTCACTTCGTGGCCCGCAACGGCGGGTCATCCGGCGGTCATTTGGCGAGGATAGTACCTTATTCGCGGGATTTAGTCACAGGGAAGCCGGTTAACTTGCGGCGCCGTTCTTTTCCTTAAGTTGGGCCTGGCGCTGTGCGTAAGTTTCAGAAAGTACATTGTTAATATTGTAAGTGGTTGCCCAGAGCTGATGACCAAAAACATGGCCGCTGCCCAAATACTCTTCGCCGGAAAAATGGCGGGGGATAAAATAGTGGCTTGGCCATAGCGTGAGATTGCTGTAGCGCAGACGGTTGATAGTGTCGGTGAGCAATTGCGGCCCGGTTATTTTCCACGGCAGGTCGGCAAGGACATCTTCTTTTTTCTCGATAGCCATGATGATTTCGGCCAGTAACGCCGCCTGTGCTTCTGCCGCGAGGTAGCCATTAGCGATCAGGCCAGGCCTGGCATATTCGTTTTCCATACTGGCACAGACCTGGCTATCAAATAGCCAGTCTTCCAGTGGCCGCAGACAAAAGCTGTCCGCATCAAGGGCAAAACCGCCCTGCCGGAATAAAATCTCATAGCGCATGATATCCGCAGCGCCGCTGTAACAGCGGGCTTTGAGCATGGTGTGGAGATGCTTGTGGTTAATCCAGCGCGTGCTTTTAACTTCCGAATTACCCCAGACTTTTACCTTCCAGTCAGGATTGAAGGTTTTCCAGCTTTCGATCATTTCACGTGGCATGCGGGAATCATCGCCGACCCACACGATATGCATGGTTTTGGGCATTTTCATGACCGCGGCTCCACACTAATTTCAGTAATATCCTTATAAAATTCAGACTTGTAATTCATAAACTGGCCTTCAATATCTGATTCGCCCGGCAGTTGATGGCCCGCAACAGGATGCATACCCAGCCAGCGACCACGCTGCATAAGCTGCATCCAGTGCACATCAACAGCAAACTGATGCTTTGCGCCGCCCTGTAACAAGCGCTCCACCGATTCGGCCATATTATTTCGTAATTCTGAAAAATAATTCTTGTTCACCAGATAAGCACAGGCGCACCAGGCATGCAGCGGCTTAACCAGCCTGGTCGTACTTTTAAAAGGAATCACACGGTGATAATTCGCGCTCAGTAAGGTGACATCCCATTGCAGGGAAGGCAACACATCGAAGGTGTATGCCAGGGCAGCCTGACTTGCAGCATCATGATTAAAACTCATGTCATCTTCTAAAATCAGCACATGGCCCCAGTTCTGATTGATAGCGCGCTCCAGTATCGCCAGATGAGATTGCGCACAACCAATGTGGCCCAACAGATGGCGCTTCGCTTCAAACCTGAAGATCTTGTTTTCCGGCACAGCAAGTTTCCTGAGTTGCTGCTTTATACTGCTTTTGCGGTCGGTACGATCTTTGAGATTGATGTAAACGATTTTGTCGATGAGATCCCAGTTAAGCACCATAGATGCCAGCCCCTGATAACGATGATAATCCTATCTGACGGCCATAATCCGAAAAAACTTAAATCAGTCAGTGAGCAAACAGGAAAAAGATAACGACGGGTTTAATACTGTTTGTAATTTAAAATAGCCAAAGAGTGTGAACAGCATCACGTAAATAACCTTACCTCCGCATCTTAGTGTGATCACTTTAGCTCTTTGGTTCCCGGTGTATTAATGCTGTCCGCCTGACGGGACAACATTTAGTATTGTTGCTGCCGCCATCCTTTCCTAAATTCATACTCCATACGACACACCTTTTTCGCGACGGCTTGCTGGCAATGAAATAAATGCCACAAGGAAAAATCCCATTAGGTTTTACCAAAATAAAGGGTGACCGAATGCAAATACTGACTTCGCGACAACACCGGTTAGTGAAATTGCTGTTGCAACAGGCGGCGCCGCAGCCGATTGGTCAGCTGGCGTTACAGCTCGGTGTCTCCGGAAAGACCATTCAGCGCGACCTGCAGTGGCTGGAGAGCTGGCTCAGCAACTGGGCGCTGACGCTGGAGAAAACCCCTGGCCGCGGTGTGCGGCTGCGGGTTGAGGATATGCAGCAGCGTTTGCAGCTGGAGCAGCAGCTGAACGGCGACGAGGCCGGCGACGCGCTCAGTCATAACAGCCGGCGGATAAAAATCGCCTCCCAGCTCCTGAGCGATGCACCGCGCGCCACGTCAATCAGCAAGCTGTCCGAGCGCTACTTTATCAGCCACGCCTCGATTGTGAACGACCTGAAAGTGATTGAAGAGTGGCTGCAGCCGCTGGGATTAACGCTGCAACGCGGCCCGGGCGGCACGCACATAGAGGGCCATGAGCAGGCGCTGCGTCAGGCGATGGTGTCGCTGATCAACGATGTGATGCAGCAACAGGTCGCCGGCACGCCACTGCTGCCGCGGCTCGATCCCGGCAGCCAGCAGGCGCTGGTGCACTATTTTGGCGAAGAGGATGTGGCCTTTGTGCAGACGCTGCTGCAACAGATGGAGCAGCAGCTGAGTTATCCGCTGGGCGATGCCTGGTATCTCAATCTGTGCACGCACATCCTGATCATGATGCACCGCATGGCGCAGGGCAACGCGCTGGCGCTGGACATTCTCACCACCGCGCACGATCTGGATCAGTCGATTCTCACCATTGCCCGGCAGATGGTGGCGCGCATTGAGCAGCGCATCGGCTGTGCATTGCCGGCCGATGAAGTCGGTTTTATTTATCAATATATCGTCTCCTCCGGCATTGTGGTGGAAGAGCGTGGCGATCAGGTGACGCTGCATAATCAATTTTCCACTGCCGAGTCGGTTAAAATAACCTGCGAATTAATTGATCGTTTCTCGGCGTTTATTCAGCAGGACTTATCTCAGGACCGTTTATTATTTGACGGTTTACTGGTGCATATAAAGCCATTATTAAACCGGCTTAAATATCACATTCATATTCGCAATCCGCTGCTGGATGATATTAAACAGGAAATGAAAGAGATATTTTCTCTGACCCAGCAGGCAATGCAGCTGACCGCGCGCACCTTCGCCCTGTCGCCGGTGGCTGAGGATGAAATTGGTTATCTGTGCGTCCATTTCCAGGCGGCACTGGAGCGGCAGATCGCCCACAAACGCATCCTGGTGGTGTGCTCCAGCGGCGTGGGCACCTCACACCTGCTCAAGAGCCGCATTTTACGCGCCTTTCCGGACTGGGAAATTGCCGGCGTGGTGTCAGCCAGCAATCAGGCGGCGTTTTGTCAGCACCACGCGGTGGATTTGGTGATCACCACCATCCACCTCGATGCCGGTGCCATTCCGGCCGTGTATGTCAGCGCCTTTTTTAATGATGACGATATCCGGCGGGTCACTGACGCCATGATTGGCAGCCAGCTGCCCAACGGCACGCCCTGCGCGTTGGCCGCACACTGATTGAATGAGGAGCAACCATGGACATTTCCCGCATTCTGACGCCGCGCCGCGTTAACCTGGCGCTCAGCGCCACCAGTAAAGAAGAGGCGATCAACGAACTCACCGATCTGCTGGTGAGCGACGGCGCCATCAGCGATCGCGCCGCGTTTATTGCCGATGTCTGGCTGCGTGAAGCGGAAGGCTCGACCGGCTTCGAGAACCATATCGCTATTCCGCACGGCAAATCGTCGGCGGTCAGACAAACCACGCTCGCCATCGGCCGCACCCAGCAGGACATTCCGTGGGAAACGCTGGATGGCAGCCAGGTGCGCTGCATCATCCTGTTCGCCGTGCGGCTGGAAGATCAGAACACCACCCATATTCGCCTGTTGTCGCAGGTGGCCAGCGCGCTGGCCGATGATGAGGTGATAGCCCGACTGCTGGCGGAGAATGACCCCGGCAATATCATCCGGCTGTTTAGTCAGTACGCCGAAACCGACCTCTGTTAACACCCAACACCTTGAGGTGCCACATGAATATCGTCTGTGTAGCGGCCTGCACCGCAGGCATCGCGCATACCTACATTGCGCGCGAAAAACTGATTAAGGGGGCTCACGCGCTGGGCCACACCATCCACGTTGAAACCCAGGGCACCATCGGCACTGAAACGCCGCTGACGCGTGAGCAGATCGACGCCGCTGACGTGGTGATCCTTGCGGTTGACGTCAAGATCAACGGCGAAGAGCGCTTTCAGGGCAAACCCATCGTGCGAGTGAAAACCGAAGTGGTGATCAAGTCACCGGTGAAATTCCTCGAAAAAGTGGCGGATTCACTGGCGCGCGCCTGAGGAGATCGATCATGAGCGATCACAAACGTCAGTACGGCCAGGAGATTAAAGGCCATCTGCTCACCGGCATCTCATGGATGATCCCGCTGATCGTCGCCGCCGGCATCTGCATCGCGCTCGGGCAGGTGATTGGCGGGCCGGACGTCGGCAAGCAGACCGGCAGCATTGCGTGGATGCTGAACCAGATCGGCGGCTGGGGCATGGGGCTGATTGTGCCGCTGATCAGCGCCGCCATCGCCTACTCCATTGCCGATCGTCCCGGCTTTGCGCCTGGCCTGATCGTCGGCTTTATCTACGGCCAGATCGGCACCGGCTTTATCGGCGGCATTCTGGGAGGTTTCCTCGTTGGCTACACCGTGCTGCTGCTGCGCCGGGTGATCAGGCTGCCGCAGTCGATGCAGGGGCTGATGCCGATCATGGTGCTGCCGCTGCTCAGCACCATCATCGCCGGGCTGCTGATGATGACCTTTATCGGCCAGCCGATCGTCTGGCTGCAAAAGACGCTGATTCATCTGCTGGAGTCCATGCAGGGCGGCTCAAAGTTCGTGATGGGCGCCATCCTCGGCGCGATGGCTACCTTCGACTTTGGCGGGCCGATCAATAAGACCATGTCGCTGTTCGCCGACGGCATGCTGGTCGACGGCATTTACGGTCCGGAAGCGGTGAAGTTTGTCGGCTCCATCATTCCGCCGTTCGGCATCACCCTCTCTTATCTGCTGACGCGCCACAAATACACCAAAGCAGAGAAAGAGGCGCTGAAAGCCGCCTTCCCGATGGGCATCTGCATGATTACCGAAGGTGTGATTCCGATTGCGGCACGCGACCTGCTGCGCGTGGTGGCCAGCTGCGTGGTGGCCTCAGCGCTGGCCGGCGGACTGATTATGGTGTGGGGCGTGGAAGCGCCGGTGCCGCACGGTGGCATGTTCGTGGTGCCGCTGTTCACTAAACCGTGGCTGTTCTGCCTGGCGCTCGGCATCGGCACCGTGGTGTGCGGCGTGATGCTGTCGGTGATGAAAAAACCGGTCACGCAGCAGGATGAAGAGTTCGATGACGTGGAAGCACCCGGCGTCCGCGATGAAGAGATCAAATTCACTCTGGAATAAGGAGCCCGCATGTTTGCCATGATGAATGACCTGATTCAGGACGCCTTCCAGCACAAGTACGCGGTGCTGGCGATCAACTGCTTCAACCTCGAAACCGCCCGCGCGGCGATTCAGGCGGCGGAACAGCAGCGCGCGCCACTGATCCTCAATGTGTATCAGGGTCACAGCGCGCATTTTCCGCCAGCGGTGGCGGCGCCGCTGGTACAGGCGCTGGCCGCTCAGGCCGCGGTGCCGGTGGCGCTGGCGCTCGACCACGGCAAAGCTTTTCCGCTGATTGGTCAGGCGTTTCGCGCCGGCTTTACCGGGCTGATGATTGACGCATCGGCCGAACCGCTGGCGGACAATATTCGTCAGACCGCAGCGGTAGTAAAGATGGCGCATACCGCTGGCGTGTGCGTTGAAGGCGAGCTGGGGCATATCGCCGATGCGCCCACATATGAACTGGCCGATGCCGCCGTGAAGATGACGCGGGTAGAAGACGTGCTGCCGTTTATTGAGCAGACCGGCATCGATCTGCTGGCGATTTCGGTCGGTACCGCGCACGGACTTTATGCGCCGGGCGTAAAGCCGAAGATCGACTTCGAGCGACTGCAGCAGCTGGACGCGGTGACGACGCGGCCGCTGGCGCTGCACGGCGGCTCGGGCACCCCGGCGGAGGATATACGCCGCGTCAGCGCCTGTGGCGTCGCCAAGATCAACGTCGGCGCTGCGGTGTTCGACGCCGGTAAGCACGCGGTGCAGCAGGCGCTGCGCCAGCATCCGCAGGCCGAGCTGGCAGATATGCTGGCGCTGATGGAATCCGCCTGTCGCGAAGTGGTTATTGAATATCTGAGCTGGTCAGGGTCGGCAAACCGCTACTGACGCCCCGATCGCAGCGCAATCTCCACCGGTTTCTTTTTATCCCTCATCGGGTCGGCGCGTGCGCCGGCTCTGGTAAAACTCACGCTAAGGAAACATAAACATGTTGATTTCAATGAAAGAGATGCTGGCCCCGACCCGTGAACATCGCTTCGCCATCGGCGCATTTAACGTCGCTGACAGCTGCTTTATCCGGGCCGTGGTGGAAGAAGCCGAAGCCACCAATACGCCCGCCATTATTTCTATCCATCCGAGCGAACTGGAATTTGTCACCGATGAATTTTTTGGCTACGTGCGCGAACGCACCCTGAAAAGCCGCGTGCCGTTCACTATTCACCTCGATCACGGCGCTTCAATTGCGCAGGTGCTGCGCGCTATTCAGTGCGGCTTTACCTCGGTAATGATTGACGGCTCGTTGCTGCCGTACGAAGAGAATGTGGCGCTGACCAAAGAGGTGGTGAAGCTGGCGCACGCGGTGGGCGTGTCGGTAGAAGGCGAGCTCGGCACCATCGGCGATACCGGTACCACGGTGGAAGGCGGCGTGAGCAAGGTGATTTACACCGAACCGGCGCAGGCGGAAGATTTTGTGCAGCGCACCGGCGTCGATACGCTGGCGGTGGCAATTGGCACCGCGCACGGTATCTATCCCAAAGATATGAAACCGGAGCTGCAGATGCACATTCTGAAGGAAATCTCCCAGCGCGTAGATATTCCGCTGGTGTTGCACGGCGGTTCGGCCAACCCGGACGCGGAGATTGCCGAGGCGGTGACGCTGGGCGTGGGCAAGATTAATATCTCCAGCGACATGAAGTTCGCCTATTTCGCCAGACTGCGCGAGATCCTCGCGCGGGAGAGCTGGTGGGATCCGAATGTGATTTATCCGGACGCCATCGCCGCCGCGAAAGCGGTGATTCGCTACAAGATGAATCTGTTTGGCGGGCTGGGTAAAGCCGGGTTGTATCGTTGATTTCAAAATAATAAATAGGGCCGCTACGGAAGTGCAGGATGTCAGTTGCACATGCCGTAGCGGCTTTATTTATCGCGCGTATTCACCCGCCGCACTGCTGCTGATTGCGCAATAAATTGCGCCGCTACGGGACGGTAACGCCTGTCGTAATTCCCTTTATCGCTAACGATTACTTCACTACGCCCAGCCACTGTCTGGCGATCTGCGCATATTCGCCGGTGGCAGTGCTGAGGTGCAGCCACTGATCGACATACAGCTTCCAGCTCATATCATCACGCGGGATCATGTAAGCCTTCTCGCCATATTGCATCGGCTGTTGCGGATTGATGGCACACAGCGACGGATAGTGCTGCTGCTGGAACAGCGCTTCGGAAGCATCGGTAATCATTACGTCGGCTTTGTTATCCACCAGCTGCTGGAAAATGCCGGTGTTCTCCGCCAGTTGCAGGCTGGCCTGCGGCAGATGACTGTGCACAAACGCTTCGTTGGTGCCACCGGCCGGCTCGATTACCCGCACCTGCGGCTGGTTGATCTGCTCAACCGTCTGGTACTTCGCTTTATCCGCGCAGCGCACCAGCGGAATCTTGCCATCGACGCCCAGCGGCTGGGCGAACCAGGCAATCTGCTGGCGCTTAAGCGTCACGGAGACACCGCCCAGCGCGATATCACACTGTTTCGCCACGAAATCCTCGCTCAGGGTTTTCCACGTGGTTGGTACCCACTGCACCTTTGCGCCGAGGCTGGCGGCCAGCGACTGCGCCATGCTGATGTCCAGCCCTTCATACTGGCCGTCGCTGCGCAGAAAGGTGTAAGGCTTGTAATCACCGGTGGTGCAGACCTTCAGGGTTTTGCTCTGGCGAACGTCATCAAGGTGGGATTGCGCCTGAGCCGCGCCGGCCACCAGAACTAAGGCACTCAGTATCACAGTTTTCATGGTGTGTTCTTTTTAAGTGGATGTTGGTTTGCGTGTGGATTGTTGCATAAGTGACGGCATTATTGCTTTGAGAGCAAAAGTCTTGTGATCAATCACGCATTTTTTTGCCCCGCGCGCGCGCGTAGAGTGGGCGGCATCTATGAGAAACGGAGCGAATTATCCATGAGCAAGATTTTGATTATCGACGGCGGCAAGACCTTTGCCCATTCCAAAGGCGAGCTGAACCATACCCTGACCGAGGTGGCGGCCAGCCAGCTGCGCGATCTGGGCCATGAGGTTCAGGTGACCGTTGCCGATAGCGACTACAACGTGGCGGACGAAGTGCAGAAATACCTCGACAGCGACGTGGTGATTTATCAGATGCCGGGCTGGTGGATGGGCGAGCCGTGGACGGTGAAAAAGTACATCGATGAGGTGTTTACTCTGGGCCACGGCGCGCTGTACGCCAGCGATGGCCGTTCGCGCAGCGATGCCAGCAAAAAGTACGGTTCCGGCGGCCTGATTCAGGGCAAAAAATACATGCTGTCGCTGACCTGGAACGCCCCGCTGGAAGCCTTTACCGATGCCGACCAGTTCTTTGAAGGCGTCGGCGTGGACGGCCTGTACCTGCACTTCCATAAAGCCAATCAGTTCCTCGGTATGGAAAGTCTGCCGACCTTTATCTGTAACGACGTGATTAAACAGCCGGACGTGCCGCGCGATATCGCACGTTATCGGACTCATCTCAGCCAGATCTTTGCTTAACTGTAAGCACACCGGGAAAAAACAGAAGGAAGCGTTATGTTAACTGTGGTTGCAGAAATTTGCGTTAAGCCGGGCCGCCGTCAGGAGGTGCTGGAGGCGATTAATAAACTGATCCCTGTCGTGCTGGAAGAAGAGGGTTGCCACCAGTACGATGCGCTGGTCGATCACCAGGCGCAGGTGCCGTGGAAGCAGAACTCGCCAGACTCGATCTTTATGCTCGAGCAATGGGAATCGCTGCGCCATCTGGAGCAGCATCAGCAGATGCCGCACATGGATGCGCACCGCGCCACCATCAAAGATGACGTGGTGGACGTGAAAATTCTGGTGCTGGAACCGACCGCCTGATTTTTCCGCTGCGTGCATAAAAAAAGCCCCGGTTTTGCGACCGGGGCTTTTGTTTAGCGGCTAATCAATGATCAGTGCTGTTCGTTGTGCAGGTTCTGCACCAGCAGTTCCGCATCACCGTTGCTGAAGACGTTGTACTCGTTGCCACCGACGGTGACGGTACCGGTCGCCTGCTGCCAGGAGCTGGCATCTTCACCGGCTGGCAGGATGTCTTCCAGCGTCAGCGCCTCGCCCTGTTTAGCATTCACCACCAGCTGTGACTTGCCGTTGTCGATGAACAGAGAGTCCTGGCCCTGCGCCATGATGTCGTTGAGCGACATGCTCATCAGTCCTTCTACATCAGTGGCACCCGCAGCGAAGATCGAGTTGATTTCTGGCGGCGGCGGCGGGGTAACGTCGACGTTGGTCTTAACGGTATGGTCAATGACCAGCTCGTTACCGGCCGCATCGCGTATCGTGACGTTAAAGGCATAATCGCCTTCTGCCAGTTTGTCAGACTCATAGCGCCACACGCCGTTTTGCACCACGGTAGAGCCGATCAGATTCTCACGCGCTTCGTCGGCCCAAATCATCACGATAGAACCGTTTTCTGACCCCTTACCTTTGAAAATCAGGGTGTCATCGTTGGTGTCCGGACGCACCGGGATTTCAATGCCGGTTTTATCCGCAAACACGCCTTCGAAGTTAGCCTTAGGGCCACCTTCTACTGGCTCCGGCTTGGTGGTATCCACGTCAAAGTTGATGGCGGCTTCTTTGTCGCCTTTCACACCGGACTGGCTCACCGGCTGAACTTCAATTTTATGGTTGCCCTCGCCCAGTTCTGGCAGCTCATAGCTCCACTTGCCGTCAACAACGTCAACTACAATCGGCTCCAGATCGTCGATGTAAATGATCACCTGCGACAGATCCGGTGAGGTACCCTTCAGGGTTGGCTGTTTATCATCGGTAACCATGCCATTTTCGATGTTACCCTGAATAGGACCGACGTTATCCTCCAGTACGTATGAGCCTTCCATCGAGCCTGGCTTTTTGGTGTCGATGATCAGATCGATAGGATCGGAGGGCTGCGATTCGTTGCCAGCCGGATCGGTGATCCCGATGATAACCTGATAGTTACCGTCATCGATTGGGTTCTCAGGTTTCACTTCCCACTTGCCGTCTTCGCCGACAATGCCGGTGCCGATCACCACTTTATTACCAGTACCGTCTTCGATAATGACTTCCACTTTGTCGCCCGGGTTGCCGCCGTCGCCGCCGAAGCCTGGACGATTGTCATCAATGGGCTGACCTGGCTCAACCGGACCATTTTTATCCCCTTCGTTATCGATGATCGTCGGTGGTTTTGGCTGATCCGGTGGCGTAATATCGATAATCACGTTGATTGGATCAGAGGTCGGTGACTCTTTGCCGGTGGACGGATCTTTGGCGATCAGTTCAATATCATGCGAACCCTCTGCCAGTTCTGGCAATTCAATTTCCCACTTGCCATCTCTAACAATTGCGCTTGCCACCGGCTCGCCATCAACGATCACGGAAATGACGTCGCCATTGTTGCCTTCACCGCGCAGCACTGGCGTGGTGTCGTTGGTGGAATCACCTGGCTGCAGTACGCGCTCTTCATCGCCGTTGTTGGCGACCATCTCATCCACCACCGGCGCTGGCAGAATGTTACTGTCGACAATCAGTTTGAACGGATCGGTTTTCTCAGAGACGGTGCCGCCTTTACTGATAGAATCCACAACCAGCGAGTGCTCGCCCTCACCCAGCTCAACCTCCAGTTTCCATTCCCCGCGTGAGTCCACCACGGTTGAACCGATCAGTTTATCGCCGTCCCACACGCGCACGATCACGCCCGCATCTCCCCTGCCCGACAGGGTTGGAGTTTTGTCATCGGTAATGTCACCTGACTTCAGCGGACCGGTAACGCGGCCTTCGTCATCGAACACCTCATTCAGTGATGGCGCGTCCGGCACTTTGGCATCCAGCGTCAGCGCGAAGTTGTCAGAGCGCGGGCTCTCGGCGCCGAAGCGATCGGTGTAGCTGGCGCTGAACACGTGGGTGCCGTCGGTGGTCAGTTCCGGCGTGAAGCTCCAGCGGCCATCGGCACCGGCTTTCACGCTGCCAATCGCTTTGGAGTAAATATCGTAGATTTTGACCAGGCTGTCCGGCTGAGCAACACCGTACAGGGTTGGGGTTTTGTCATTGGTGTAGTTGCCCGGCGTCAGATAGGTATCCGCGCTGCCTTCATTATCAATCACGCGCATAATTTGCGGTGCTTCCGGTGCAGAAGTGTCGATGTTGTAGATTAGCGGAGTTGATGGTCCCCAGTTGCCCGCACGGTCCAGATAACGAATGCCGGCAACGTGTAAACCCTCTTTCAGCTCCGGCGACTCAAACTGCCATTTGCCACTGGCATCAGCGCGGGTAGTGTAAACTGTATCATCAATTACTATCTGTACTAATGCATTGGGTTCCGCGTTTGTACCGCCGATCGTAATTACTTTTGTGTTGATGGTTTTAACGGGTTTACCAGTTAACGCAGCCGCGTCCACAGAGGCTGATTCTGCTGGCGTTTCAGATACCGCTTCGTTCACTGCCTGAGTGACCACACCGTCGGCAATCGTCAGGTTGAAAGCATCAGAAATCGGGCTTTCATGGCCAACCGTATCTTTCGCCATCACGGTCAGCTTGTGCTCGCCGTCTGCCAGTTCCGGCGTGATGCTCCATGCGCCCATTTTGTCTGCTACCACTGAACCGATCTCTTTACCGTTATCGTACAGGGTAACAATCGTGCCAGGTTCTGCCACACCAGACAGCGCCGGCGTTTTGTCGCTGGTGGCGTCACCCGGCGTCAGGTAGCGATCTTCCGCCGCAGCGTCATCAATCACGCGCCAGATTTCCGGTTTCGCCGGAGGCGTAGTATCCATATCAAGAATGAAGATAGTCGGATTACTCGGGTTAGTCGCTTTATCAATCGATACCAGCTGAATGACATGGGTGCCGTCTAACCAGCTGGTTTTCGGGTCGAATGACCATTTGCCGTCCTCGCTGATATCAACAATGTGCGCTGTACCATCGATTGTGATCTCCAGCTTGCCGCCGTTGGCATTTTTTACTTCCTTATCGATCCATTGATAAAACTGATCTTTGGTCGAGATAACGCGGGCGTTCTCTAATTTACCTTGAATATTAGCCATGATGTGCATTCCTTTTACGTTAAATAATGTTTCGGGATTTCCAGCCGAATACAGGTTTAATTTCGCTTTTTATGTCTGCAGACAATACGAGAAACGTCTTAATTGATTAAGTTATATGAACCATTAATAACTTTATCGAGGCACAGTGCCTCACACCTCATCAATATGAGATGTGAGAATGTGCTGCTAAAATAATTAAATCAGATCACTTATTTTCAACGCTGATAATAACCCGGCGCTCGCTGGCATAGCATGCTTTCTGCTCCTGCAGGTTGCCTGAACAGTTAGTATTAACCTGAGATTCCCCCATGCTTTGCGCGGTGATATTGGCCGCCTTCATTCCCTGGGCGATCAGCAGTGCTTTCACCGCCTCGGCGCGACGCTGGCCGAGCGCCATATTACTGCTGTCGCTACCAATAGGATCGGTAAAGCCGGTGACGATGATGTGGCGTTGAGCGGCATTTTCCTTTTTCAGCATGCCGGCAAAACTGCTGAGTGCTTCGCGCCCCTGTGCGGAGATGTCGTTGCTGTTGGCGCTGCCAAAGCGGAACAGCAGGTCAGATGAAAACGCATAGTTATCATAAGCTTCAGCCGTTCCTTCCTGACAACGCTGTACCGATGATGCGCGCGACAGCAGATGAGCCTGCCGTTTGGTGCTCAGCAATTCCTGCTGCGCCTGCTGCTGGCTGACCACCAGCGGACGACCGCTGTCATCGAGGTTAGCGCGAATGTAGTAGGTTTTACCGGCAGCCAGTTTATCACTCCACGATTGCGCGCGTTTACCCTGATAATCTGGCGCATCGTTGACATAACTGCCCAGCGAATGGGTGCCCGGCGCGACACAAAACACCGTATAGCCACCGGCCAGTAATGACGTCTGAAATTCACCGTCGACATAAATATTCGCCGGTTTTTCTCCGGTTAATGAAGCCGGACGATAATAAACCACCCGCGCCTGCTCTGCCGATACCGGCGATAAACTGCGCCATGCGGCACCAAATGAATTTTGCGCCTGGGTTGAAAAAGTCGTTAATACTGGCGCACACACCAGTGAAGCTAAAAGTAATTTTTTTGCAATTTTCATTTAAGTTTCACAGGTGCAATAAATTGCACCTGTATGCTCCAGATAAATTAGAATTGTTCGATTTCGTTCTGTAAGAACAGCGCATCTGATTGGGAATTGTTTTCAGCCATTACACCACTCTGGCTTTCCTGATTATTCCAGTCATTAAACGCATCGTTATTAAGCTGCAGTAATTCCGCATTAATCGGCTGCGGCTGATCGTCGGCCTCATTGAACAGTTCATGATTGTCCAGCGAAAGCAGAGCCGAAAGATCGAGACCGGCCAGCTCAAGCGCATTAATCTCTGGCGGCGGCGGTGGAATGGTGTCGACTTCTACTGCATAAATGTCCGTTTTACCGGTCACTTCGCCATCGCTGGAGAACACGCCGCGCAGCTGATAAACATCATCTGCCAGATCCGTCGTCGTCAGCTCCCATTTGCCATCAGCCCCAATCGTGGTAGTGAAGCTGTAGCTGTTCTCGAGACCGACAATGTAGATGGTAACCAGCTCGCCTGGCACGCCTTTACCGGACACGATTATGCTCGGATCGTTCATCGCGCCGCCGTTTTCGATTGGCGTACGCACGCCGGCGTCGTTATTGTCTTTAAAGATATGCTCAATCATGCCGGAAACCGGAACGTCCGGATCGGGCAGGCCATCGACAGGTTCAGGATCGACCGGCACTTGCGTGTCGCCTTCAAACCCAATCGTGACCTTGTCAGAGGCCGGCGATTCGTTGCCTGCCGGATCGCGCACCACGATTTCCAGCTCGTGCTCGCCCGGTTGCAGATTGTTTTCTGGCGTGAAGGTCCACTTGCCGTCTTCTACAATCACCGAACCAATGGGCTTGCCGTTGTCGATAATGACCACGATATCGCCTTCGTTGCCGCTGCCTTCCAGCGTCGGACGCAGATCTTTTGTGGTGGAACCGTCTTCCAGCGGATTACCTTCGCTGTCTTTAATCACGCCGATGCCCGGATTTTCCGGCGCCACGGTGTCCACATCCACGATGAACGGATCGGATGGCAGCGATTTATTACCCACCTGATCGACCACCACGATGCTCAGCTCGTGTCGCCCATCCTGCAGCGCCGGAGCCGTAAAGGTCCAGTTACCCTCGGCGTCCACCTTTGCGGTGCCCAGCTTCACGCCATCGTTCCAGATTTCTACCGTCGAGCCCGCTTCAGCTTTACCGGTCAGCGTTGGCGTATTGTCTTTCGTCACGCCGCCTTTTTCGATCAGCACCGGCGGATCCTGCATATCGTCCATCACGCTGCCAATGGTGCCTTTGGCTGGTGCAGTCAGATCGATGATGAATTCCCACGGATCGCTCTCTTCACCCACCACGCCTTCGGCGTTACGCTCGGCGGTAACGATGCTGTGATTGCCAGCCGCCAGCGGTTTTTCCGGCGTAAAGGTCCAGTTACCCTCGTCATCCACCAGCACTTCACCCAGCAGCGTCTCACCATCCCATATTTCAATGGTATTGCCTGGCGTACCGGTGCCGTTGAAGGTGGGCATGGTGTCGTCGGTGCGGCCGCCATTTGCTACCGAACCGGTGACGTCGCCGATATCATCAATCACATCGCTGATGGTGGGCTTGCTGATATCGCCGCCGCCGCTGCCACCGCCGCCTTCACCTTTGCCGCTGTGGCTGCCGTCGTTATTGTCGTAGTGGTGTTTCGCCGCGACATAGCCGAGGCCTGCCGCTGCCGCGATAGCCGCCAGACCGCCCAGCGCAATCAGCGCCGGCGACCATTCAAAGCCGCTGGCCAGTGCGTAACCGGAATTATCATCAACGCTGCCTTCACCCAGCGCCAGCGCGGTAGTTTCGCCGTCGGCCAGCGCGGCCGCTTCGTGGTCGGCATTGCCGTCCGTCGCGACGTAAGCGTGCATTTCGCCGTCTTCCGCTTTACCCACTAAGGTGCCGGATTTAGCGAAGAAATCTTCGATAATCAGATCCGGTTTGCTGGCGTCTGAGCCTTCCAGCATCACCAGCAGGTTTTTCCCTGCGCGTTTAACGGTGATGTTTTCAGGCGCGGTGCCGTCCTGGTTCTGCGTCAGCAGATATTTACCGTTGGTAATTGCCTGAATCTTCACTGCTTTGCCGTCTTTACCGGCGCGCAGCACTTCCGCTTTGGTTATGGTTTTCTTATCGATAACCGCCACACTTACGGGTGAAACGTTCATGATTCTTCCTTCCGTCGATTAATTTTGACTGCGCGTTTGCAGGCAAGCGCCGCAATCTCCCTGGCTCTGCCCTTGGGTGGGCTCAAAGTTGCGACATAATCCGGAAAGAGATAAATCCGAGACATAAGAAATGTCCCGTTAGGAAAAAATTCTTAAATGGGCGACCGAAAGATAGCTAAATCATTAACCGATTGAATTAAAGCGTTTTTATCAGTGAAGGCAGAACATAACAGGAAAGGTTATTCAAACAGAACCGGACTATAACAGATGATTTTCCTGAATTTTTTCCCGTAAAAAATCCAGAAAACAGGTGATGCGGGAACTGAGCGACTGGTTGCGATAGTACACCGCGTGAATCGGCAGGCGCAGTTCGCGCGTGTCATTTTCCAGCACCTGCACCAGCCGGCCGCTGGCGCGATCCTCGCGGCTGACAAAATCCGATAGCCGCACAATGCCCTGGCCGGCCAGCGCCAGCTGGCGCAGGGTTTCGCCGCTCGACGCGCACAGCGTGGGTTTGATGCGCAAAAACTCGCCTTCACGCTGCCATACCGGCCAGACATTGTGCGCGTCCAGCTGGCTGAATCCCAGCAACTGGTGCGTCAGTAGATCTTCCACGCTCTGCGGCGCGCCGGCTTTTTCCAGATAGGCCGGACTGGCCAGCAGGCGAATCGCGCTGCTGCCCAGCACGCGCGCGCGCAGCGTGGAGTCGCGCAGTTCACCAATGCGAATAGCGATATCAGTTTGCTGCTCAAGCAGGTCGATGACAATGTCATCGGTGTTCAGCTCCAGCTGAATTTGTGGATAGCGCGCGCAAAATTCGGCAACCAGCGGCACGATAACATGCAGGGTAAACGGCGTATTGGCGTTGACGCGCAGCCGTCCGGAGGGAATGTCGCGCCGCTGCGCGATATGCTCTTCGGCCTGCTCCACCGACGCGAGGATTTGCCGCGCGTGATCGAGAAAAATCAGCCCCTCTTCGGTCAGCGCCAGGCGACGCGTGGTGCGGTGCAGCAGCGTGGTTTGCAGTTTGCTTTCGAGGCGGCTCAGCGCCCGGCTAATGCCGGAGCTGGTTTGATCCAGTTGTTCCGCTGCGGCGGTAATCGAACCGGTGTCCACCACCGCGACCCAGGCGCGTAACTTTTCCAGTGTGATTTTCACTCTTCCTACCTCAGCGCATTGCCACTTCGAGACCGGTCTGAGCCTCGTTCTCACGACTGCTGAGGTAGATTGCTCCACGTTCAGCAGCGGCAGGATACCACAATGCAGCAAAACGCAGGGATTATCGCTGGCCCGGGTCAGCAGGGGACCTGGTTATGCCGCGCCCACGGCGATTTTTATTAACGGGCATGCGCGATAGGGCAGATCGGGACGGGCAGCGATGGCACACGTTGCCGGCATAAAAAAGGGACGCCGCAGCGTCCCGTTTGCATCACACTTCGAGGTCGGCGAGGTCGCCTTTTTCCTGTAGCCAGTTGCGGCGGTCTTCCGAGCGTTTCTTCGCCAGCAGCATGTCCATCATCCGTAACGTCTGCTCGACGTCTTCTTCGTCGACCGTCAGTTGCACCAGACGACGGGTGTTGGGATCGAGCGTGGTTTCGCGCAGCTGCAGCGGGTTCATCTCACCCAGACCTTTAAAGCGCTGCACGTTCGGCTTGCCTTTTTTCCGCTTCAGCTGCTCCAGCACGCCCTCTTTTTCGTCTTCATCGAGCGCGTAATACACCTCTTTACCGAGGTCGATGCGGTACAGCGGCGGCATCGCCACATAGACGTGGCCCTGCTGCACCAGCGAGCGGAAGTGCCTCACAAACAGCGCGCACAGCAGCGTGGCAATGTGCAGGCCGTCAGAGTCCGCATCCGCGAGGATACAGATTTTGCCGTAGCGCAGCTGGCTGAGATCTTCACTGTCCGGATCGATACCGATCGCCACCGAAATATCGTGTACTTCCTGCGACGCCAGCACTTCATCCGACGACACTTCCCAGGTGTTGAGGATCTTGCCTTTCAGCGGCATGATCGCCTGATATTCGCGGTCGCGCGCCTGCTTGGCGGAGCCGCCCGCAGAATCCCCTTCCACCAGGAACAGTTCGGTTTTATTCAGATCCTGCGCGGTACAGTCGGCCAGCTTGCCCGGCAGCGCCGGTCCGCTGGTCAGCTTTTTACGCACCACCTTTTTCGCCGCGCGCATACGACGCTGTGCGCTGGAGATCGCCAGCTCGGCCAGCATTTCGGCAGCCTGCACGTTCTGGTTGAGCCACAGGCTGAAGGCATCTTTCACTACCGCCGAGACAAACGCCGCGCACTGGCGTGAGGAGAGACGCTCTTTGGTCTGTCCGGCAAACTGCGGATCCTGCATTTTGACCGACAGCACGTAGGCGCAGCGATCCCAGATATCCTCCGCCGACAGCTTCACGCCGCGCGGCAGAATATTGCGGTATTCACAGAATTCGCGCATCGCGTCGAGCAAGCCCTGACGCAGGCCGTTAACGTGCGTTCCGCCCTGCATGGTTGGGATCAGGTTGACGTAGCTTTCGGTCAGCAGCTCGCCGCCCTCCGGCAGCCACAGCAGCGCCCAGTCGACTGCCTCCACATCACCGGCAAAGCTGCCGACAAACGGCTTTTCCGGCAGCGTTGGCAGGCCATTCACCGCTTCGCTCAGGTAATCCGTCAGGCCATCCTGATACAGCCAGGTTTGCTCGGTATCGTTCACCTTGTCTTTAAAGACAATTTCGACGCCCGGGCACAGCACCGCTTTGGCTTTCAGCAGATGCTTGAGGCGGGAGACCGAGAAGCGCGGGCTGTCGAAGAAGCTTTCGTCTGGCCAGAAGTGAACGCTGGTGCCGGTGTTACGCTTGCCTACCGTACCAATCACCGCCAGATCCTGCACTTTATCGCCGTTTTCGAAGGCGATCTGGTAAATCTCACCGTTGCGGCGCACCGTGACTTCCACACGCTTCGACAGGGCGTTGACCACCGAAATCCCCACGCCGTGCAGGCCGCCGGAGAACTGGTAGTTTTTGTTGGAGAATTTACCGCCGGCGTGCAGGCGACAGAGAATCAGTTCGACCGCTGGCACGCCCTCTTCCGGGTGGATATCGACGGGCATACCACGGCCATCATCGATCACTTCCAGCGACTGATCGGCGTGCAGGATGACTTCCACGCGTTTGGCGTGACCGGCCAGCGCCTCATCGACGCTGTTATCGATCACTTCCTGGCCCAGATGGTTAGGGCGTGTGGTATCGGTGTACATGCCCGGACGGCGACGTACCGGTTCGAGGCCGGTTAAAACCTCAATGGCGTCAGCATTATAGCTAGATTGGCTCATCGTAACAGTCTGATTAGCAATAGGAAAATGGGCCCATCCCGCAGCATCAGGGAGTATTCAGTCCCAGAAAATCAATCATCTGCGCAAAATGGCGTTCGAATCCGATATAGGCATGATTGCCGCCCTCTTCTACCGTCTGACGGCACGCGCTGTAGTAATCCAGCGCCTGGCGATAGTCGAGCACTTCATCGCCGGTTTGTTGCAGCAGCCAGAGTAGATCGGGCGCTTCCAGAGGGTCAATCTGCATCACTTTCAGATCGTAAATGTGGCGAGACTCTAACACATATTGCTGGCCGGTGTAGGGATTCCGGTTTTCACCCAGATAATCCACCAGCAGTTCAAACGGCCGCACCGCCGGATTCACCACCACCGCCGGCAGCATGAAACACTGCGACAGCCAGGTGGCAAAATAGCCACCGAGCGATGACCCCACCAGCCCGAGCGGTTCCCCGGCATACTGCATCACCAGCTCTTCCAGCAGCGCGGCAGCCTCAGCGGGAAAAGTCGGCAGCTGCGGCACCAGCACCTCAATGTGCGGATGCTGCGCCTGACACCACTGCTGTAACTGCGTCGCTTTAGCCGACTGCGGTGAGCTGTTGAATCCGTGCAGATAAATCAGCGCCGCCATGGTTTAGTAGCCCTCGGAATCCAGATCCGGACGGAACAGATCGCTCTGCAGACGATTCACTTCGGTGTGCAGCGTGCCATCCGCCTGCAGCGTCAGCCAGCGCCAGCCGGGCGCCACGGTATCAATGGTGAAGTTGGTGCAGTGCGGTTTGAACTGGACGCAGGTCGAAGGCGACGCCAGTACGCGGCGGCCGTGCCAGTCGAGATCCAGCTCCTGATGAATGTGGCCGCACACCAGGTGGCGCGCCAGCGGGAAGTTTTGCAGCACCGCATCCAGCTGATGCGGATTGCGCAGGCTGTGCTGGTCAAGCCAGGTACAGCCAGAGGCCAGCGGATGATGGTGCAGCAGCACCAGCGTGTAGCGATCGGGGAACTGACGCAGCGTGCGGTCCAGCCACTCCAGCTGATAGTCGCTCAGCATGCCGTGCGGCACGCCAAAAACCTGGCTGTCCAGCAGCACCAGCTGCCAGTGCTCGCCGAGCAGCACATGCTTGTCCGCGGCGATGCCGGCCTGCGCCAGCGTATCCACCATCGCCGGCTGAAAATCGTGATTGCCCGGCAGCCAGACGCACGGCTTCGGCAGACGTGCAATGCCCGCAACAAAATGCTGATAAGCTTCGACGGTGTGATCCTGGGCGAGATCGCCAGTGGCGATAATCAGATCGTAATCGCGCTGTTGCGCCGCGATGGCGTCCAGCACCGCATCAAAACTCGACCAGGTATTCACTCCAAGCAGCGATTGATGTTTTCCCGCGAAAAGATGGGTATCCGTAATTTGTAAAATCCTGATATCGGACCCATTTGCCGCAGGAAGAGTTAGCAGGCTATCCAAAGCGTTTCCTTTCTCTCCACGCTATCGTTGCGTTATATACCCGTGCGGATTCAGGGTATCGCGATCAGCACACCGGCACGGCCATCGCGCCGTGCGCCAGGCAGTACCGCAACCAGTCGGCAAGGAACTGGTTAATCTGATGTTTTTCATCGCGCTGATGCAATTTTTTATTAGGATAATCATAGCGCGCTTTGAAGCGATAGATCTGCTGAGTGGAACACACTTCAGCCACCATCGCATCATGGTAGAGCCGCACCGACATGGACGGCAGGCTCCAGTAGCTCACTGCGGGTGCCACCTGGCGGATCTCCACCAGCGTGGTATAGCGCGTCGACTCTTCAATAGTCAGCTGATAACTGGCGCCGTTCACCTGATACATCACCGACGCACCTGCCTCGTCACTGCGCGGCAGCAGGCGGCGCAGCTGAGCGAAATTGGTTTCGCACAGACGCATCATTTCGGGGAAATCAGGGGTATAGCGCTGTTTCATGTTGGCTTCCACTCTTCTCTTAGTTTCTCATGGTGCAACGCCAGCCATTGCAGAGCGATGACAGATGCCGCGTTATCAATAATCCCCTCTTCCACCCAGCGATAAGCCTGTTCGCGGCTTACCACATGCACAAGAATATCCTCATTCTCTTCCTCCAGCCCGTGATTTCCCTCTGCCTGGCTGGCATCCACTTCGCCCACCAGCACCGACAAACGCTCAGAGGTTCCGCCGGGGCTGGCTAAGTAATTCACTATCGGTTTGACGCGGCCAACCTTGAGGCCAGCCTCTTCGACCGCTTCACGACGCACCACATCTTCCGGCGTTTCGCCCGGTTCAATAATGCCGGCCACCATCTCCAGCAGCCAGGGCGTGGCGCTGGAATCATAGGCCGGGATGCGGATCTGTTCGATCAGCACTACTTCGTCGCGCAGGGGATCATAGGGTAGCAGCACGGCAGCGTGTCCGCGCTCAAAAACTTCGCGCACCACTTCACCGCTCATCTCGCCGTTAAAGCGGCGATGGCGGAAGCGGTAGCTGACGATGGAAAAAAAACCATCGTAGCGAGTATCGCGTGCAATAATTTCTACATCGTTTTTTGTGAAAGTCACAGGGGATTTTTTTTCACCCGCCATCATCTGGTTCCTTATGCAGATTGGGATGGAGCGAAGAAAAGCCAACCCTTGTGCTCCGTCCGAGTGGTTCTTTCTGAATTATTTACGTAAATTAGGGGGAGAAGGCACGTTCAGCCAACTTATCTCTGACGCCGCCTCTGTAGAATCGGCGATTATTTTTTGGCTTACCTGCAGCACACTCTCTGTGCATTTGCTGCAACACAAGGAATGCAAATGAAAAAACTGCTCCCACTTTTTATTGGACTGAGCCTGGGCGGTTTCAGCCTTGCCAGCCAGGCAGAAAACCTGTTGCAGGTCTACCAGCAGGCGCGCCTCAGCAACCCGGATCTGCGTGCTTCAGCCGCCGATCGCGACGCTGCTTTTGAGAAAATTAACGAAGCGCGTAGCCCGTTGCTGCCGCAGCTGGGTCTGGGTGCAGATTATACCTATAACAGCGGCTATCGCGACAACAGCGGTCTCCATTCCAACACGACCAGCGCCTCGCTGCAATTAACGCAGACGATTTTCGACATGTCGAAATGGCGTGCGCTGACGCTGCAGGAAAAAACGGCCGGCATTCAGGACGTTACTTATCAGGTAGCGCAGCAGGATCTGATCCTGAACACCGCAACCGCCTATTTCAACGTGCTGAAGGCCATTGATACGCTTTCTTACACTGAAGCGCAGAAACAGTCGATCTACCGCGAGCTGGATCAGACCACCCAGCGTTTTAACGTCGGTCTGGTGGCCATCACCGATGTGCAGAACGCCCGTGCTCAATACGATAGCGTGCTGGCCAATGAAGTAACCGCGCGTAACGACCTGGATAACGCGGTGGAATCGCTGCGTCAGATCACCGGCATGGATTATCTGTCGCTGGCGTCACTGAATATCGATCGTTTCAAAACGGCGCGTCCGGAAGCGGTATCCAGTCTGCTGAAACAGGCTGAGAGCCGTAACCTCAACCTGCTGTCTGCCCGTCTGAGCCAGGATCTGGCGCGTGAGCAGATTCGCTCCGCCGAGTCCGGCCACATGCCGACGCTGGATCTGACCGCCTCTACCGGTCTGTCGAACAGCAAATACGGCGGCAGCCGCGCTAATCAGAGCGCCGGTACCACCGATTCGATCACCGGCTCCAACCAGGTTGGCCTGAGCTTCTCACTGCCCCTGTACAGCGGCGGTTCAGTGACTTCGCAGGTGAAACAGGCGCAGTACAACTTCGTCGCCGCCAGCGAGCAGCTGGAAGGCGCGCACCGTAGCGCGATCCAGACCGTCCGTTCTTCGTTCAACAACGTGAACGCTTCGATCAGCAGCATCGACGCTTACAAACAGTCGGTAATCTCGGCGCAGAGCTCATTAGATGCCTCGGAAGCCGGTTATCAGGTGGGTACGCGTACCATCGTTGATGTGTTAGACGCGACCACCACGCTGTTTAACGCTAAACAGCAGCTGTCGAATGCGCGTTACAGCTACCTGATCAACCAGCTGAACATCAAATATGCGCTGGGCACGCTGAACGAGCAGGATCTGCAACAGCTGAACAGCACGCTGGGCAAAGAAGTGACGACCTCGCCAGAAGTGGTCGCGCCGGAAAACAGCCAGCAGGCCGCGCGCGTGGATAACGGCCCGAAAGCGACCTCCGCGTCCGCCGCCGCTCAGGCCCGTCCGGCCGCGGCACGTAACAGCGCCAATCCTTTCGCTAATTAAGCCTTCAAGGGGCCGCTTGCGGCCCCTTTCGCATTCAAACGTATAACAACGTAAAGATCCCCTTGCCACCCGGCTTCCCGCTTCATTTTCCACCACTCATCACCTATCCTAAGCCCCACCTTTGGGCACAGGATGAAGATAATGAAACGGACAAAAAATATTCGTCATGCCGCTTTCCGTAAAAGCTGGCAGGCACGCCATTTAACGCCGGTCGCACTGGCGGTCACCGCCGTGTTTATGCTGGCAGGCTGCGAACAGAGCGATGAAACGGTTTCGATGTACCAGAACGCCGATGATTGTGCGAAAGCCAATCCGGGCCAGAGCGCCCAGTGCACCACCGCTTACAACAACGCGCTGAAAGAGGCTGAGCGCACCGCGCCAAAATACGCCACGCGTGAAGATTGTGTCGCGGAATTCGGCGAAAACCAGTGTCAGCAAACCCCGGCACAGGCGGGCGTTGGTACCACGGCGAACAATGCTGAAGCGCAGCAGAGCGGCAGCTTCTGGATGCCTCTGATGGCCGGCTACATGATGGGTCGTCTGATGGGCGGCGGCGCTGGCTTTGCGCAGCAACCGCTGTTCTCGCCAAAAACCCCTAATAGCCCGGCTAACGGCCAGTTTGTTGATGCTTCCGGTAAGAACTACGGTGCGGCCACCTCGGGCCGGACGGTAAACGTGCCGAAAACCGCGCTGGCGCCAAAACCGGCCACTACGTCCACCATCACCCGTGGCGGCTTTGGTGAGACGGTAGCCAAACAGAACACCATGCAGCGCAGCAGTGCCACCAGCACCGGCAGCCGCTCGCTGGGAGGCTAAGCCCGCGCATGCAACGAATTGCTATCAGCGAACGTCCGAACTGGCGAGAAAAGGCGACCGAGTACGGCTTTCAGTTTCACACCATGTATGGCGAACCCTACTGGTGCGAAGACGCTTATTACCAGTTTACTCTGGCGCAAATTGAACAGCTGGAAGCGGCCACCGCTGAACTGCACCAGATGTGCCTGCAGGCGGTAGAAAAAGTGGTGAACAGCGAAGCGCTGCTCACCCGTTTCTGCATTCCGAAACACACCTGGGATTTTGTGCGCGAATCCTGGCAGCAGCGTCAGCCGTCGCTCTATTCACGCCTCGATCTGGCGTGGGATGGCACAGGCGAGATCAAGCTGCTGGAGAACAACGCCGATACGCCAACCTCGCTGTACGAAGCGGCGTTTTTCCAGTGGATCTGGCTGGAGGATCAGCTCAACGCCGGCAACCTGCCGCAGGGCAGCGATCAATTCAACAGCCTGCAAGAGCAGTTGATTGAGCGCTTCGCCACGCTGCACCAGCAGCACGGTTTTAACTGGCTGCACTTTGCCTGCTGTCGCGATACGGAAGAGGATCGCGCCACGGTACAGTATCTGCAGGATTGCGCCACTGAAGCCGGTCTGCCGAGTGAATTTCTCTACATTGATGAGATCGGGCTGGGCGAAAAAGGTCAGTTTACCGATCAGCACGATCAGGTGATCAGTAACCTGTTCAAGCTCTATCCGTGGGAATTCATGCTGCGCGAGATGTTCTCGACCAAGCTGGCCGATGCCGGCGTGCGCTGGCTGGAGCCGGCGTGGAAAAGCATTCTCTCCAACAAAGCGCTGTTACCGCTGTTGTGGGAGATGTTCCCCAATCATCCTAACCTGCTGCCCGCCTGGTTTGCCGATGATGCCAGCGCGCCGCAGATGGAAAAATATGTGGTGAAACCGCTGTTTTCCCGCGAAGGTGCCAATATCACTATCGTGGAAAACGGTCAGGAAATCGCGCGCGCCGACGGCCCCTATGGCGAAGAGGGCATGATCGTCCAGCAGTTCTGGCCGCTGCCGAAATTTGGCGACAGCTACACGCTGATTGGCAGCTGGCTGATTGACGATCAGCCTGCCGGTATCGGTCTGCGGGAGGATCGTGCGCTGATCACCCAGGATCTGTCACGTTTCTATCCGCACACCTTTATTGAGTAACGCACATGCCGCCCGGTCTGCGGGCGGCACAGGTGTCAGCCAACCTGCACGGACAGCATACTGATCGAACCCATCTCCATGCCTTCCACCGGGATGCTCACCGCCTCACCTTCAGCTCGCGCGCCGAGAATATACAGCAGCGGCAGATAGTGCTCCGGCGTCGGGTTAGCCAACTGCGCGCCTTCATGCTGCTGATAATTCACCAGCGGATGCTGTGCCGCCTCGCCTTCGTAGTCCAGATTATCGCGCACGAACTGGTTAAAGCTTTCCGCCCACGGATAAGCACTTTCCGCGCCCTGCCAGCGAATCATGCGCAGGTTATGCACCACGTTGCCGCTGGCTACCAGCATCACGCCTTCGTCACGCAGCGCCGCCAGTTTACGTCCCAGCGCAAAATGCCACGCCGCCGGCTGGGTGCCATCAATACTGAGCTGAATCAACGGAATGTCCGCTTGTGGATACATCTTCGCCAGCACGCCCCACGAGCCGTGATCAAAGCCCCACTGCTGATCGGCCTGCACCGCCACCGGCGCCAGCAGATCGATAACGCGCTGTGCCAGCGCAGGCGAACCTGGCGCCGGATAGCGCACGTCGAACAGCGCCTGCGGGAAGCCTCCAAAATCATGGATGGTGCGCGGATTGCTCATCGCCGTCACCGCCGTGCCGCGCGTGTACCAGTGCGCCGAGATGGCGAGAATAGCGCGCGGACGCGGCAGGGTTTCGCCCAGCTGCTGCCATACGCGGGTATAACGGTTGTCTTCTAATACGTTCATCGGGCTGCCGTGGCCGAGAAACAGAGCGGGCATGCGGGTCATTATTCATCCTCTGGCGTCGGGATCGCGTTAATGACTGTCACGATACGCGCTTTCGCCAGGGGAAAAACGCTGATAAGCGTGATGATGTTTATCAGCAAATTTGAACAAGATTTTGCCGACATAACTTTACGCTAAATAACTCGATATTTTATGGGGTTAACTATATTGTAACTGGTAATCATTATCATTAAGGAGCCCATCATGTCAGTACCTTTGCTGCTAACCATCCTGGCTGGCGGTGCCACTTTCGTCGGCGCGATTTTTGGCGTGCTCGGTCAAAAGCCGTCGAACCGCGTACTGGCCTTTGCGCTCGGCTTTGCCGCTGGCATCATGCTGCTGATTTCCCTGATGGAAATGCTGCCCGCCGCGCTGCATGCGGAAGGCATGTCGCCGGTGCTTGGCTACGGCATGTTCATGCTCGGCTTACTGGGTTATTTCGCCATGGATCGCCTGCTGCCGCACCAGCATCCGCAGGATCTGATGGCGGTCAATCGCCGCCCCACCAACCTGAAACGTACCGCGATCCTGCTGACGCTCGGTATCAGCCTGCATAACTTTCCCGAAGGCATTGCCACCTTTGTCACCGCCAGCAGCGATATGGAACTGGGGCTGGGCATCGCACTGGCCGTCGCGATCCACAATATTCCGGAAGGGCTGGCGGTGGCCGGACCGATGTACGCCGCCACCGGCTCGAAAGCCAAAGCGCTGTTCTGGGCCTGCCTGTCCGGCATGGCGGAGATTCTTGGTGGCATCATCGCCTTTCTGCTGCTGGGGCCGGCGGTCTCACCGGTGATGATTGCGGCGATTATGGCGGCGGTGGCGGGCATTATGGTGGCGCTGTCCGTGGATGAACTGATGCCGCTGGCGCGCGAAATCGATCCGCATAACAATCCCAGCTACGGCGTGCTGTGCGGCATGACGGTGATGGGTCTGAGCCTGACGTTGCTGCAAACCAGCGGGGTAGGCTGACGCGAGATTCGTCTTATTCATCACCACTTCGGCCTTAACTCTCAACGACTTAGTCTTGTTAAGGCGTAGTCGAGACGGGTCTTGTTAACACCCGACGGCGGGCTCATTACACTCCCTGCGACTCTTAGAAAGCAGTGGAGTGTTATGTTAATTCAGGGAGCCATTTTATGCCTGGCGATGAATATCTATCATGAAGCGCGCGGCGAACCGGTGAAGGGGCAGATTGCCGTCGGCACTGTCACCATGAACCGGGCTAACTGGGACGTCAAAGAGATCTGTCCGGTGGTGTACGCACCCAAACAGTTCTCCTGGACGTCTCTGCACAAACATCCCCATCGCCATCCGCCGCAGCATGACAAAAGCTGGCAGCGCGCGCAGCGCCTGGCCCAGCGGATTGTCGAGGGTAAGCTGGCGGATGTGACAAAGGGCGCGACCTTCTTTCATGCGCACAGCGCCAGACCCGCGTGGCGCCACGCCTTCCAGCGTACCGTGGTGATAGGCAATCACGTTTTTTACGCCAGCCGTTAATCATAAAAAAAGGCCGGATGCATCACATCCGGCCTTATTTATTTCACGTCGGCTTAGCTGGCCTGACGGGTTTCATGCTGGCGGCGCCAGGCCACCAGGTCTTCAATGGTCACCACCGGCATGGCGTGCTGCTTCGCAAACGCAATCACTTCCGGCGCGTGCGCCATGCTGCCGTCATCATTGGTCAGTTCGCACAGCACACCCGCAGGTTTGAAGCCCGCCAGCGTCACCAGATCGAGCGTCGCTTCGGTGTGGCCGCCGCGCGCCAGTACGCCGCCGTCGCGCGCGCGCAGCGGGAATACGTGGCCGGGACGATTCAGATCGGACGGTTTAGCGTCATCGGCAATCGCCGCGCGGATGGTGGTAATACGGTCGGAGGCCGATACGCCGGTCGTCACGCCGCTGGCCGCTTCAATGGTCACGGTAAAACCGGTGCCGTAAGAGCTGGTGTTGTTCTCTACCATCATCGGCAGATCCAGCTGCTGGCGGCGCGCTTCGTTAATGCACAGGCAGACAATGCCGCTGCCGTGACGAATGCTCAGCGCCATCTGTTCCACGGTCATGGTTTCGGCGGCGAAGATCATATCGCCTTCGTTTTCGCGATTTTCATCGTCCAGCACCATCACGCCGCGCCCGTTGCGCAGCGCATCGATGGCGCGTTCTACACGCTGTTCCGGCGTGCCAAATTCAGAAAGAAGCGTCTGATTCATGGTAAAAAAACCTTATTAATAAAATATGAGTTACCAGAACCAGGGCGAGCTTAGGAGTGCGTAGAAAACACATGGCAATAACGTGACGCGGGCGCAGCCCGGCTGATGTCGTTACCCTCTCCCATCCGGACTTTAACCGTCGGCCCCGGAATTACACCGGATCTGCTGACCTTTCACTGTACAGCGAAAGCGCTCGCGGGCTTTCAGCCGAAGCTGATTTACCGCCGGTGGGGAATTTCGCCCCGCCCTGAGAATAAGCGAAATTACTATAGCGCCAATCACCTGGTCGGGCAATCAACAAAAGTGCAAATGCTTTTGCACTTCATGCGTTGCGGATTTCGGGTTTAACCTTTTCGTTTCTGGCATTACACTTAATGCTTGATGAGTCGGAACACGCGCTGTTATCAGCCACCGTAACCAGGAAACAACCATGATCGACACGAAAAAAATTGAACAACTGGCGCGCCAGGTGCACGAAGCGATGCCAAAAGGTATTCGCGACTTTGGCGACGATGTGGAAAAGAAAATTCGTCAGGTATTGCAGGCGCAGTTAACCCGCATGGATCTGGTTAATCGTGAAGAGTTTGACGTGCAGACCCAGGTTTTGCTGCGCACGCGTGAAAAACTGGCGGCGCTGGAGCAGCGTCTGGCGAAGCTGGAGAGCGAAAGTCCGGCGGCCCCGGCTCCGGCGGTGATCACGCCAGATCCGGCAGGCAAAATCGATACGCCTCAGTAAGGTTTACGCGGCGGGAGTTCGCTCCCGCCGGCTACGTGTTCACTGATTGCGAATGGTTTTGATGATGTTGGTGGTGGAGATACCGTCTTCAAAGTTGAGCACACGCACGTCACCGCCGTTGGCCCACACCTCTTTACTGCCCGCGATATCTTCCGGCTTATAATCACCGCCTTTCACCAGCAGATCCGGCAGCACTTCGGCAATCAGCCGCTGTGGCGTATCCTCTTCAAACAGCACCACCCAGTCTACGGCTTCCAGCGCACCCAGCACGATCATGCGGTTTTCCTGCGGGTTCACCGGGCGGGTTTCGCCCTTAAGACGTTTGGTGGAAGCATCGCTGTTGACCGCCACGATCAGGCGATCGCCCAGTTTGCGCGCGTTGGCCAGATAAGAGACATGGCCGGCGTGCAGAATGTCGAACACGCCGTTGGTCATCACCACTTTCTCACCGCGCTGGCGCGCCTGCGCCACCGCCACTTTCAGCTCGGCTTCGGTCATCACGCCAAAGCCGCTGTCCGGCCGCGCGTGAATCGCATTCTCCAGCTCCACGGTACTGACGGTTGAAGTCCCGAGCTTGCCGACCACCACGCCAGCCGCAGCGTTGGCGAGGAAGCAGGCATCTTCCAGACTTTCACCGGCAGCCAGCACTGCGGCCAGCACGCCGATCACCGTATCGCCGGCACCGGTGACGTCATACACTTCCTGCGCCTGAGTGGGCAGATGCAGCGGCGCTTTGCCCGGCTGCAGCAGGGTCATCCCGTTTTCCGAACGCGTCACCAGCAGCGCGGAGAGATCGTAATCAGCGATCAGCTGCATACCGCGGCTGACAATCTCCTCTTCGCTTTTGCACTTGCCGACCACCGCTTCGAACTCGGACAGATTGGGCGTCAGCAGCGTCGCGCCGCGATAGCGTTCAAAATCGGTACCTTTCGGGTCGATCAGTACCGGCACCTGCGCCGCACGCGCCAGCTGAATCATGGTCTGCACGCTGCTCAGCGCGCCTTTGGCATAATCAGACAGCACCAGCGCGCCCGCCTGTGCCAGCGACTGACGCAGGCGATCGTGAATCGGCTGCGGATCAACCTGCTCAAAGCCCTCTTCAAAGTCGAGGCGAATCAGCTGCTGGTTGCGCGACAGCACGCGCAGTTTGGTGATGGTCGGATGGCTATCGAGGGCGACGAAATCGCACTCAACCTTCACCTGCGCCAGCGTTTCGCGCAGCACGCGCGCAGCGTCATCTGCACCGGTCAGGCCGATAAGGCGCGAGTCCGCACCGAGTGCAGCGATATTCATCGCCACGTTGGCCGCGCCGCCCGGACGCTCTTCAATGGTATCCACTTTAACCACCGGCACCGGGGCTTCCGGTGAGATCCGGCTGGTCGGGCCGTACCAGTAGCGGTCTAACATCACATCGCCGACAACCAGCACAGCGGCCTTGCCAAACGCGGGCAGTGTTACTTTCATGCAGAGACTCCAGACTTCAACGTTCAGTCAAAATAATGCGCGGATAATAGCATAGAAGCCGTCAGGCTCACTGCTCCGTGTCATCCGCATCGCTCGCGGCCAGCCAGCGCTGCCAGCTGGCGTGCACCACGGCGCGTTCGTCAGCGAACGATGCCGGATCGACATGACCCGGCAGTTCCTGCAGCGCCAGATGGTGCAGCGCATCGCGCAGCGTGACGTAAGCGTGCGTCAGCGCCTGCGCTTCCTCATCAGCCATGATGCCGTGGCGCGCCATCAGTTCGAAAATGCGCACATTATCCGACCAGCGCGTCAGCGCCGGCTGGCTGGCGGCGTAACCTAAGACCAGATACTGCGCAATGAATTCAATATCGGTGATACCGCCCTCATCGGTTTTAATCTCCCAGCGGCCTTTGTGCTTGTTACTGAGGTGCGCGCGCATTTTCTCACGCATCTCACGCACTTCGGTTTGCAGCTTCGCGCCTTCACGCGGCAGGCACAGAATACCGCGCCGGATCGCATCGAAGCGTTCACACAGCGCCGGTTCGCCAAACACGATGCGCGCGCGCACCAGCGCCTGATGTTCCCACGTCCAGGCTTCATGGCGCTGATAGTCGTCAAAGGCAGCAAAGGTGCTGACCAGCATGCCGGCCGCGCCAGAGGGGCGCAGGCGCGCGTCCACCTCATACAAAATGCCGGACGAGGTGCGGGTGCTGAACAGATGCATGACGCGCTGGGCGAGACGCAGGTAAAACTGACGCCCGTCGATAACGCGTTCACCGTCGGTTTCGGCATCGTCCGGACAGTCATGCAGAAACACCAGATCGAGATCCGAACTGTAACCCAGTTCCCAGCCGCCCAGTTTGCCGTAGCCGACCACGGCAAAGCCGCGCTCGCTGTCGCTGGTGAGGTGCGAAGGGCGGCCATAGCGCTGCACCATCATCTGCCACGCCTGCTGCACCACCGATTCAATGATCGCTTCCGCCAGCCAGGTTAAGTGATCGCTCACTTTCATCACCGGCAGGGTTCCGGCGATGTCGGCGGCGGCGATACGCAGATGCTGTGCCTGCTTGAACTGGCGCAGCGCTTCCAGCTGCTGCTCTTCATCATCGGTGGGAATGCGCAGCAGATACTGGCGCAGTTCGTCACGATAGGCATCGGTGGCGGTGGGCTGATACAGCGTGGCCGGATCGAGCAGTTCATCCAGCAGCAGCGGATAGCGCGCCAGCTGGCTGGCAATCATCGGCGAAGCGCCACACAGGCGAATCAGGTGGCGCAGCGCGCCGTGATACTCGGTCAGCAACTCGAGATAGGTGCTGCGCGTTAATACGCCAAGCAGCAGCGGCGTCAGGCGTGCCAGCACCACATCGGCGTCGTCACGTGCGCACACTTCGCTTAGCAGGCGCGGCATTAATTGATCGAGCGCCAGCCGGCCGCGCGGACCGATGGTGCGGCGACTGACATCCTGACGGAAATCATTCAGCGCCCGATACAGCGCATGGCGCTGTTCTGCCTGCAGCTGCGGTACCACCGGCAGCAAATCGCTCTCTTCCAGCGCGTCCTGCCACAGGCTGGCGAACTCCGCCAGCTGCGGCTGATCGTCGACATCCGGTGCATCATCGCCTATCAGCTCGTCGAAAATGTGGCGCACGCCGGCCATGTGCTGTTCCAGCTGTGCCAGCAGCGTCGCCCAGTCCGCCATGCCCATCGCCCAGGCCAGGCGCTGGCGGTCGAGCGGATTTTCCGGCAGCGTCTGCGTCTGCTCATCGTTGATGCTTTGCAGCAGATTCTCCAGCCGGCGTAAAAACAGGTAGGCGGCGCGCAGATGATCAACCTGCTCCGGTGTTAACAGTGCCAGCTCACCGATGGCCTGCAGCGTCGGCAGCAGCGAACGCAGCTGAAGTGAGCGCTCACGTCCCCCTCGAATCAGCTGAAACACCTGGACGATGAATTCGGTTTCGCGAATGCCGCCGGCGCCGAGTTTGATGTTGTCCTTCAGGCCGCGCCGCCGTACTTCGCGGGCAATCATGCCTTTCATGTTACGCAGCGACTGGATCACGCTGAAATCGATGTAGCGGCGATAGACGAACGGGCGCAGCATCTGCTGCAATTCCTGACTCCAGTGGCCGCCGTCATCGCCCATCAGGCGCGCTTTCACCATCGCGTAGCGCTCCCAGTCGCGACCCTGCTCCTGGTAGTAATCCTCCAGCGCGGCAAAGCTCAGCACCAGCGGGCCGCTGTCGCCAAACGGACGCAGGCGCATATCCACGCGATAAACAAAGCCATCGACGGTAGGTTGATCCAGCACCTTGATCAGGCGCTGCCCCATGCGGGTGAAGAACTGGGCGTTGTCGAGCTCGCGCCGGCCGCCGTGGGTGACGCCGTTTTCCGGCCAGGCAAAGATCAGGTCAATATCGGAAGAGAAGTTGAGTTCACCGCCGCCCAGCTTGCCCATACCCAGAATCAGCATCGGCTGCGCTTCGCCGGCGGCGTTGCACGGCGTGCCGAAATCGCGACAGCAATCCTGCCACACCCAGTCGCGCGCGGCGGTAATCAGCACTTCCGCCAGCGTGCTGAGCTGCGTCAGGCTCTGCCCGGTGCTGGCCTGCTCCAGCGCCTGCATCCACGCGATGCGCACCAGCATATGACGGCGGAACAGGCGCAGTTCGCGCATCAGGGAGGCTTCGTTATCTACCGGCTGCAGCGCCGCTGCCAGCCAGGCCGCATAGTGCTGCCACTCTTCGGGCTGCGGCGGTTGCTGCTGCAGCTGTTGCCACCACGCCGGATGCTGCTGCAGGTTGTCCACGATAAAGTCACTAAAGGTCAGTGCGCCAGCCTGCTGCGGTGTGATCGCCGTCAGCGGCAGGCCCAGACGTTCTGCCACGCTGGCGAGCTGCGCCTGCATCAGCGTCGGTAACGGTAACGACATCTTCCCTCCCTGATGATTGATGGTGCCGTAGCCTTAGCGTTTCGCACCGTTATTCAGCCAGAACGGCGGTTGACGGATCGCCAGATTGACCAGCTGAATCAGACCGCGCTCCTGTTTTTCACGAATGGCGTGCTGCAACTCCTGCCAGCCTGCCAGCCACTGGCTGACTTCTTCAGCCGGATATGCACCCGCCAGCAGATGCACCGCCAGCAGCTGGCGGTTCAGGCGCGTGGCTTTGTCCTGAAATTCATTAAACAGCTGCACGTCAACGAAGGTTTCACGCAGATCCGCGCCGATGCGCCCCAGCATGATGTCGCTGAAGCGTTTAAACGAGCCCTGCAGCTTACTTTTGTTCTTCTCGTCCAGCCACGGCTGCCACTGCGACTCCACCAGCCAGTGAGTAAGTGCTAACTGGGCTTCAACTGAGGTCGGTGAGAAGCAGACGGTTTCTGCGCTGGCCTCGCTGTCCGCCAGCAGCTCTTCCAGCCGGGTCAGCTTCTGACGCAGTTCGCTGTTGGCCTTGCGCGGCACCAGCGTGCCAAACAGGGAAAACGCCTGACGCAGCGTCTCCAGCGCTTCAATTACCCGTGTCCGGGCGTCCTCGTTACCGCGCAGCCAGACTTCTTCATGGTACTGCCAGTGGCCGAGCGCCGCGCTCATGGCGTGAACCATGCCCTGCTCCACCGTGGCTTTAGCGGCAATTTTCTGCAGCGGCAGCGCGCGCAATGGTCGCGGCGCGTTGCCCTGCGCCAGCTGATAACCGCGTGCCGCTTTGCTCAGGCTGCCGAGGCGCAGGCCGCCCGTGGCGATCAGCGCACTGGCGAAGGTCAGCATATCGCTGCGCGCTCCACGCTTAAGCTCCAGCTCCACTTCATACAGCGGCTCGCTCAGCTCCCCTGCGGCAACGCTGCCGCAATCGAAAGCCACTTCAATTTCGCTGTCGCCAACGCTCACCAGCCAGGTTTCACGCTGGAAATGGGTGCTGAACAGCGGCTGCAAACGCGGCTGCAGCGCGGCAATATCGGTACCCTGCGGCCAGATCTCTGCCGGCAGGCGGGCAATGTCCAGCTGCGGCTCGCTGAGGTCGACGTTGTATTCCGGACGCTGATGCAGGCCGCCCAGCGTTTTGCCGGCGGTTTTCAGCGTCATTTCATAGCGCTGATCCACGCCGCGAATTCGCAGGCCCATGTCCCAGCGGCGCAGCTGGTTGTCATCGGTTTCGTAATAGATGTTGGTCAACTCACGCGCGGCGTGGTGCTGATGTGGCCAGGCAGCAAGCGTCTGCGCCAGTTTTTCGGCGGCTTGCGGGGTGGCAATGAACTTTAATTCAATTTCGATGGTCATAATTTTTTATTCAATACGCTGCTGGCACTTACGAGTTTAATCTGGCGAAGAGTAATGCACCGCAAGCCTGCTGTCTCTGCTTTCTTGTGCTTTTACGACCCTTTTCGCACCGCATTGAGACCAGGATAGTTCTCATTCAGATTTATGCGAAGCGACTCCAGACTGTGCCGGTAAATTTACGCCCATCATGAAAAAACGATATCGAATGAAAAAAATCACACTTGCCGCTCTCTCTTTGCTGGCTTTCAGCGCCATCGCACCGGCCCACGCGGCCGATGAAAAACGTTACATCTCCGACGAATTATCCACCTGGGTACGCAGCGGCCCTGGCGATCAGTATCGCCTGGTTGGCAAGCTGAATGCCGGGGAGGAAGTCACGCTGCTGCAAACCAATAATGACTCGCAGTACGCGCAAATCCGCGATGCAGAAGGCAAAACTAACTGGATCCCGCTGTCGCAGCTCAGCGCCTCCCCCAGCCTGCGCACCCGCGTGCCGCAGCTGGAGCAGCAGGTCAAAGAGCTGACCGACAAACTGGCGAACATTGATAACAGCTGGAATCAGCGTACGTCAGAGATGCAGAACAAGGTGGCCAACAGCGACGGCACCATCAACGGCCTGAAAGAAGAGAATCAGAAGCTGCGCAACGAGCTGATTGTCGCGCAGAAGAAGGTCAGCGCCGCTAACGTTCAGCTGGATGACAAACAGCGCACCATCATCATGCAGTGGTTTATGTATGGCGGCGGCGTGCTCGGCGTGGGTCTGCTGCTCGGTCTGCTGCTGCCGCACATGGTGCCGCGCCGCAAGAAAAACGATCGCTGGATGAATTAAAGCCGCCACGCCATTTGTGGTTTGCCTGGAGGGGATCGTAAGATGCCCCTTTTGGCATGCCCGCTTTTTCGCCAAAGTATGCAACAATAACGTAACAAGCGTGCGCGGCACGCAAAAGTGGATTGCCTCTGGAGTGGTTGAGTGAAGACGTTTCTGGTCGGTGGCGCAGTGCGTGATGCCTTACTGCGTTTGCCGGTAAAAGATAGAGATTGGGTGGTGGTGGGCGCAACGCCCGACAGCATGCTGGCGCAGGGCTATCAGCAGGTAGGCCGGGATTTTCCGGTTTTTTTACATCCTGAAAGCCGCGAAGAGTATGCGCTGGCGCGCACCGAGCGCAAAAGCGGCAACGGTTATACCGGCTTCGTGACGCAGTTCGCGCCGGACGTGACGCTGGAGCAGGATTTACAGCGTCGCGATCTGACCATCAATGCCATCGCGCAGGCCGCTGACGGCACGCTGATCGACCCTTATCACGGCCAGCAGGATTTGCAGCAGCGCACCCTGCGTCACGTGTCGGCAGCTTTTAATGAAGATCCGCTGCGCGTGCTGCGCGTGGCGCGTTTTGCTGCCCGTTTCGCCCACCTCAATTTCCGCGTGGCACCCGAAACCCAGGCGCTGATGCGCGAGATGGCGCACAGCGGTGAACTGGCGCACCTCACCGCAGAGCGGGTGTGGAAAGAGACGGAAAAAGCGCTGCTGACGCGCAATCCACAGGTCTATTTCCAGCTGCTGCGCGACTGCGATGCATTGCAGGTGCTGTTCCCGGAAATCGACAACCTGTACGGCATTCCGGCCCCCGTTAAGTGGCATCCGGAGATCGACACCGGCGTCCACGCGCTGATGACGCTGACCATGGCCGCAGCGCTCTCCGACCAGCTTGACGTGCGTTTTGCCACGCTGTTCCACGATGTGGGTAAAGCGCTGACGCCGCCAGAGAAGTGGCCGAGCCATCATGGTCACGGCCCGGCCGGTGTACCGATTGTTGAAGCGCTGTGCCAGCGACTGCGCGTGCCGAACCAGGTGCGCGATCTGGCCCTGGTGGTGACGGAGTTTCACGATGTGGTACACACCATTGAACGCCAGCCGGCTGACGCGCTGGTGGCGCTGTTTGACCGCATCGACGCCTGGCGCAAGCCCGATCGCGTGGAAAAGATGGCACTGACCAGCGAAGCCGACGCTCGCGGGCGCACGACGCTGGAGAGCATGGCTTATCCGCAGGGCGATTATCTGCGGCGCGCGTTTGCGCTGGCGCAGGCGGTGCCCACCAAAGCGGTGGTCGAGGCCGGTTTCACAGGCGCGGCGGTGCGGGAAGAGCTGACGCGTCGGCGCGTGCTGGCGTTGCAGGAAGGGTTAATCGACGCGCGGCCAGCGTAACCGGCCGCGCCTCGCGTATTACATAAAGATGGCGTAAACCGCTGCCGCGACGATAAAGCGGTAGATGGCAAACGACACAAACGAGATACGTTTGATCAGCTCAAGGAACACTTTGATCGCCAGCAGCGCGACAATAAAGGCGGTCACGAAGCCCACGGCAAACATCGGGAAATCCTGCATCGTCAGGAAGCCCATGCTCTTGTAGAGATCGAGTCCGGTAGCACCGATCATCATCGGTACCGCGAGGATGAAGGAAAACTCGGACGCCGCATAGCGGCTGACGCCCATCAGCATACCGCCGGAGATGGTGGCGCCGGAACGCGAGAAGCCCGGCCACAGCGCCAGACACTGGAAGCAGCCAATCATAAACGCCTGGCGATAGGTGATGTCATCAATGCCCACCGCTTTCGGCTGCTTTGGCTTGAGATATTCCGCCGCCAGCAGCAGCACGCCGCCCACCACCAGCGCGTACATCACGTTGATCGGGTTAAACAGGGTTTTAATCTGGTCATGCAGTACCAGGCCAATCACCACTGCCGGCACCATACCCAGCAGAATGTGAATCAGCGTCAGTTTTCCGCTGCCGACGCCTTCGTGGCGCTCCTGGCCGAAGTGAATGCCGATCAGGCCAAACAGCCGGCGCCAGAACATCACCACTACGGCGAGGATTGAGCCCAGCTGGATCACCACTTCAAAGGTTTCCGCCTTCTCACCCTCGAACCCCAGCAAATGGCCAACAATAATCATGTGGCCTGTGGATGAGACCGGCAGGAACTCCGTAAGGCCTTCCACAACCCCCAGGATTGCAGCTACCCATAGCTGATGAATGTCTGCCATCAAATTTTACCCTCTATCCGTTTTAAACAGTAAAAAGGCGGTCGCGCACCGCTACCGCCTGAAATTATGCCTGCACCTTGCTGAAGGAAACCTTAAGGATTTCGGTCACTTCCCCTTCATCAGCGCAGCGGCCTCCACTGAGACACACCATAATTTGGTTTGGTTTCATTGTGATGGCAATCACGCAGGATTTATTTAGGAATAGTCCCGCGCTCAATTCTCACGCCCACGCTCGCCGCCTGGGCGACAGCCCCCGGTTTACCTACCTTCACGCGTACGCCAGGCGTTTTGAAACGATTCATCAACAGATCGGCGATTTCTTCCGCCACCCGTTCGACCAGCGCAAAACGCTGCCCCTGCAGATGACTGAGGATCGCTTCGGTGACATCGGCGTAGCTCAGACAGTGGTTCACATCGTCGCTCACCGCCGCCTGACGGTTGTCCCACGCCATTTCGACATCGAGCACCAGCTTCTGCTGCATGCCCTGTTCCCAGTCGTAAACGCCAATGGTGGTGAACACGGTGAGTTGTTCTATAAATACGATATCCATGATGTCACTCTCTGTTTTTGGCTTAGCCGGATACCACTTCCGGCGGATTATGCGTATTATCCACGCTTATCGAGAACAAAACGACCCAAAAGGAACGGTACGAAGCTATGAGTGCTATCGCGCTTGGTATGATTATTTTCGCGTATCTTTGCGGCTCGATTTCCAGTGCGATCCTGGTTTGTAAACTCGCTGGTTTACCCGATCCCCGCAGCGCAGGCTCTGGCAATCCGGGCGCCACCAACGTGTTACGTATTGGCGGTAAAGCCGCCGCTGCCGCGGTACTGATTTTCGACGTGGCGAAGGGAATGGTGCCGGTGTGGATCGCCTGGTGGCTGCACGTCACGCCGATGTATCTTGGTCTCACGGCCATCGCCGCCTGCCTCGGCCACATCTATCCGGTGTTTTTCCGCTTTCGCGGCGGCAAAGGTGTGGCCACCGCGTTTGGGGCCATCGCGCCGATTGGCTGGGACCTGACCGGCCTGATGACCGGCACCTGGCTGCTGACGGTGCTGCTCAGCGGCTACTCATCGCTGGGCGCGATCGTCAGCGCGTTGATTGCCCCGTTTTATGTCTGGTGGTTTAAGCCGCAGTTCACCTTTCCGGTGTCGATGCTGTCATGCCTGATTTTACTGCGCCATCACGACAATATTCAGCGCCTGTGGCGCGGTCAGGAAAACCGCGTGTGGAAGCGTAAAAAGAAGAAATAAAAAAACCGGCGCGCAGCCGGTTTTTTATCATCAGATGGCCGGTAATTCCGCCAGCGGCCAGCGTGGCCGCACGCTGACACCCAGCTCACCGCGCGTGCCGCCTTTCAGCCGCACCATGCCGGCATAGGCAATCATCGCGCCGTTATCGGTGCAGAACTCCGGACGGGCATAAAACACCTCGCCGCCGCGCGCGCTCATCATGGTTGCCATGCGTTCACGCAACGTGCGGTTGGCGCTCACGCCGCCGGCAATCACCAGGCGTTTAAAGCCGGTCTGCTCCAGCGCACGCTTGCATTTGATCATCAGCGTGTCCACTACCGCATCTTCAAAGGCGCGGGCGATATCGGCGCGCGCCTGTTCGTCACCGTCATGTTCGCGAATGGTATTCGCTGCGAAGGTTTTCAGGCCGGAGAAGCTGAAGTCCAGTCCCGGACGATCGGTCATCGGACGCGGGAACTTAAAGCGATCCGGCGTGCCCTGCTGTGCCATGCGCGACAGCATCGGGCCGCCCGGATAATCCAGCCCCAGCAGCTTGGCGGTTTTATCGAACGCTTCCCCGGCGGCATCGTCAATCGATTCGCCCAGCAGCGTATATTCACCAATGCCGGTGACGCTGATCAGCTGCGTGTGGCCGCCGGAGACCAGCAGTGCCACGAACGGGAATGCCGGTGGGTTGTCTTCCAGCATCGGCGCCAGCAGATGGCCTTCCATGTGATGCACCGGCACCGCTGGCACGTTCCAGGCGAACGCCAGCGCGCGGCCAATGGTGGCGCCAACCAGCAGCGCACCGACCAGGCCGGGACCGGCGGTGTACGCCACGGCGTCAATCTCTCCGGCCTGCAAGCCCGCCTGTTTCAGCGCGGCCTGGATCAGCGGCACGGTTTTCCGCACGTGATCGCGCGAGGCCAGTTCCGGCACCACGCCACCGTAATCGGCATGTAATTTCACCTGGCTATATAATTGATTCGCCAGCAGACCGGACGCATCGTCATAAATCGCGATGCCGGTTTCATCGCAGGACGTTTCAATACCCAGAACTCGCATAGCTTTATCACCCTCTTCTTGCGGCGCGCAGTGTAGCACAGGCCGGCTGACGCCTGCCCCCTTCCGCACGCGAAAAAGTGTTTTTCTGTCGCGCAAAGAGTGCGCTATACTCCACGGCCTGAAAAAACCGGCAGCCGCACAGGCAAACGCTCCTGTTGGTTCTAAATTGTCCATGGTGCTTTACAAGCCAGCCGCGCCTGGAGTAAAATGCTGCACCATTTTGAAAAGTGCTGGCGCCGCAGTCAGCAGCAAAAACCGAATTTTATCGAGGTGAGAGTTACATGCCGGTAATTAAAGTACGTGAAAACGAGCCATTCGACGTAGCACTGCGTCGCTTCAAGCGTTCCTGCGAGAAAGCAGGCGTTCTGGCTGAAGTTCGTCGTCGTGAGTTCTATGAAAAACCAACGACTGAACGTAAGCGCGCTAAAGCGTCTGCTGTTAAGCGTCACGCCAAGAAACTGGCTCGCGAAAACGCACGCCGCACTCGTCTGTACTAATTTCTTTTCGGAAGTTCGCTTCCGCCGCGTGTTAAACGCAGACAGAGTCAAGTAAGAGGCCGTGCTTTCCGAAAGGAAGCGCGGCTTGTTGCCGTTTATGAGCTGAAAAACCGGGGCTTATGGCTGGACGAATTCCACGCGTATTTATCAATGATTTACTTGCCCGCACGGACATCGTGGATCTTATCGATGCCCGCGTTAAGCTGAAAAAGCAGGGTAAGAACTATCACGCGTGCTGTCCTTTCCATAACGAAAAAACCCCCTCTTTCACCGTAAGCGGTGAGAAGCAGTTCTACTACTGCTTTGGTTGTGGTGCCAAAGGCAACGCCATCGACTTCCTGATGAATCACGATCGTCTGGATTTCGTCGAAAGCGTAGAGGAACTTGCCACGCAGCACGGCTTAGAAGTGCCGTACGAAGCGGGCAACGGTCCGAGCCCGATGGAGCGCCATCAGCGCCAGAGCCTGTATCAGCTGCTGGAAGGTTTAGACAGCTTTTATCAGCAGAGCCTGCGCAATCCGCAGGCGAAATCAGCACAACAGTATCTTGCCACACGCGGGCTGAGCCAGCAGGTGATCGATCACTTTGCTATTGGCTATGCGCCAGCCGGCTGGGACAACGTGCTGAAGCGTTTCGGTCAGCAGAAAGAAGATCGTGAATCGCTGATGGAAGCGGGCATGCTGGTCAGCAATGACAGCGGTCGTACCTACGATCGTTTCCGCGATCGCGTGATGTTTCCGATTCGCGACAAGCGCGGACGCGTGATTGGTTTTGGTGGCCGCGTGCTGGGCAACGATACGCCCAAGTACCTGAACTCACCGGAAACACCGATTTTCCATAAAGGCCGCCAGTTATACGGCCTGTATGAAGCGCAAAAAAATCATCCGCAACCGGCACGTCTGCTGGTGGTGGAAGGCTATATGGACGTGGTTGCGCTGGCGCAGTTCGGCATTGATTATGCTGTCGCCTCGCTGGGCACCTCGACCACGGCGGAACATATCCAGCTTTTGTTCCGCTCGACCGATAACGTGATCTGCTGCTACGACGGCGACCGCGCCGGTCGTGAAGCTGCATGGCGTGCGCTGGAAACCGCATTGCCTTACATGAATGACGGTCGTCAGCTACGCTTTATGTTTTTGCCCGACGGCGAAGACCCGGATACCCTGGTGCGTAAAGAGGGCAAAGCAGCGTTCGAAGCGCGGATGGAGGAGGCTATGCCGCTCTCCACGTTTCTGTTCGACAGCCTGATGCCGCAGGTGGATCTGAGTACGCGCGACGGCCGTACCAAGCTGGCGACGCTGGCGCTGCCGCTGATCAGCCAGATTCCGGGCGAAACGCTGCGGATTTATATGCGTCAGACGCTGGGTAATAAACTCGGCATTCTGGACGATAACCAGTTAGACAAGCTGATGCCGAAGCAGGCGGAAAGCGGTACCGCACCGGTGGCACCACCGATGAAACGCACCACCATGCGCGTGCTGATTGCGTTGCTGGTGCAGAATCCGCAATTTGCCGCCATCGTGCCTGCGCTGGACGGGCTGGAGCAGTCTAAATTAGCGGGATTGCCACTGTTTGTGGAGTTAGTCCGCCGTTGTACTGAGAATCCTGGCCTGACCACCGGACAGCTACTAGAGTTATATCGCGGGACAGAATTTAGCCAGCCCCTTGAAACATTGGCCACCTGGAACCACATGATCGTAGATGACGAAGCGGAAGAAGTGTTCCAGGACTCGCTGGCAAGCATCTATGATGCTGCGCTGGAGCAGCGCCTCGAAGCACTGATTGCGCGCGATCGGACTGAGGGCCTGAGCGCCGCCGAACGCCGTGAATTCTGGGCATTAAGCCAGGCATTAGCCAAAAAATAAGATTTTACCGGGTCAGAATGATGAAGGCTGATAACGCCGCCCTTCTTGCCTGATGTTTCTGGTTTATGGACGCTGTAAGCGAAGCCGGAAGCAATGCATACATACCATAGGCGTTAACGTCGCTGTCAGTTTCAAGGCTGCCAGCACGCAGCAACCGGAGCGTACTGGCGTACGTGAGGGATTGCGAGCACTGCCAGCATTGAAAATGGCAAGTGAGTTAGCGCCGGACAGAATATTAAGCGGCTTAAGTGCCGATTTACGATGGGCCAAAGCCCTGGCCGCGTTGAAGGCAGCGGCAAAAACACAACGCCTTCACTGTTATAGTTGGCTCGCTGCCGACCGACACCAATCTAATTAACAGAAGTGTGGATACCGTCTTATGGAGCAAAACCCGCAGTCACAGCTTAAGCTGCTTGTCACCCGTGGTAAGGAGCAGGGCTATCTGACCTATGCTGAGGTCAATGACCATCTGCCGGAAGATATCGTCGACTCCGATCAGATCGAAGACATCATCCAAATGATCAACGATATGGGTATTCAGGTGGTGGAAGAAGCCCCGGATGCCGATGATCTGATGCTGAATGAAAACAGCACCGATACTGACGAAGATGCCGCGGAAGCTGCCGCTCAGGTATTATCCAGCGTTGAATCTGAAATTGGCCGTACCACCGACCCGGTACGCATGTACATGCGTGAAATGGGTACCGTTGAACTGCTGACGCGTGAAGGCGAAATCGACATCGCCAAGCGTATCGAAGACGGTATCAACCAGGTGCAATGCTCTGTCGCCGAATACCCGGAAGCAATCACCTACCTGCTCGATCAGTACGATCGCGTTGAAGCGGGCGAGTCACGCCTGTCTGACCTGATCACCGGTTTCGTCGATCCGAACGCCGAGGAAGATCTGGCACCGACCGCGACCCACGTTGGTTCTGAGCTGTCAGAAGAAGACCGCGACGACGATGAAGAGGAAGACGAAGAGAGCGACGACGACAGCTCCGACGACGATAACTCTATCGATCCGGAACTGGCGCGCGAGAAGTTTAACGACCTGCGTACGCAGTACGAAACCACGCGCACCGTGATCAAAGCCAAAGGCCGCAGCCATGCGGACGCCGTGGCCGAGATTAATAATCTCTCTGAAGTGTTTAAACAGTTCCGCCTGGTACCGAAGCAGTTCGACTACCTGGTGAACAACATGCGTGAAATGATGGAGCGCGTGCGCACGCAAGAGCGCCTGATCATGAAGCTGTGTGTTGAACTGTGCAAAATGCCGAAGAAAAACTTCATCACCCTGTTTACCGGTAATGAAACCAGTGAGAGCTGGTTCAAAGCGGCACTGGCCATGAACAAACCGTGGTCGGAAAAACTGCAGGAAGTGGAAGAAGACGTCATGCGTTCGCTGCAGAAACTGCTGCAGATTGAAGAAGAGACCGGCCTGACCATTGAGCAGGTGAAAGACATCAACCGTCGTATGTCGATCGGCGAAGCCAAAGCGCGTCGTGCGAAGAAAGAGATGGTTGAGGCTAACCTGCGTCTGGTGATCTCCATCGCCAAGAAGTACACCAACCGTGGCCTGCAGTTCCTCGACCTGATTCAGGAAGGCAACATCGGTTTGATGAAAGCGGTGGATAAGTTTGAATATCGCCGTGGCTATAAGTTCTCAACTTACGCCACCTGGTGGATCCGTCAGGCTATCACCCGTTCCATCGCCGACCAGGCGCGTACCATCCGTATTCCGGTGCATATGATTGAGACCATTAACAAACTCAACCGTATTTCGCGCCAGATGCTGCAGGAGATGGGCCGCGAGCCAACGCCGGAAGAGCTGGCCGAGCGCATGCTGATGCCGGAAGATAAAATCCGTAAGGTGCTGAAAATCGCTAAAGAGCCGATCTCCATGGAGACGCCGATTGGTGATGATGAAGATTCGCATCTGGGCGACTTTATCGAAGATACCACGCTGGAGTTGCCGCTGGATTCCGCGACCTCGGAAAGCCTGCGTTCTGCCACCCACGACGTGCTGGCTGGCCTGACCGCGCGTGAAGCCAAAGTCCTGCGTATGCGTTTCGGTATCGATATGAACACCGACCACACGCTGGAAGAGGTGGGTAAACAGTTTGACGTAACGCGTGAGCGTATCCGTCAGATTGAAGCCAAAGCGCTGCGTAAACTGCGCCATCCGAGCCGCTCGGAAGTGCTGCGTAGCTTCCTCGACGATTAATCGTCCTGGTCAGTAAAAACCCCGGCTAGCCGGGGTTTTTTATTGTCTTCAGTATGGCGTCAGCCCTTTCTCCTGCATCACGCTGCGCGCCTTGTCGCTCTGCAGGTATTTCACGAACTTCGCCGCGGCCTGCTGCTGCTGGCTGCTGCGCGTGATCACCGCACCGTACAGCGTATCCTGCTGTGCCGCCGGCGGAATCAGTCCCACGATAGTAATGCCTTTCACCGCCTTCAGCTCGCTATTCTGCTGAAAGCCCAGCTCGGCTTTGCCCTGCGCGACCGCCTCACCCACCGGCGTGGCCGGAATCACGGTAATCTTCGCCGCCGTTTTCGGGCCCAGCTGCAGCTTATCCAGCATCTTGCTCTGAATATATTTGCCGCTGGCACTGTCAGACACGGCGATGCTTGAGGCGGAGGTCAGCACCTGTTTGAACTTCGCGACGGTACTGATATCCGGCGGCGTGGTGCCCTGCTTCACCGCCATGGCGATGTACGAGTGCGCCAGCACCTGATGGCTGGCGCTATCCACCCATTTCGCCTGCTCCAGCGGCTTGATGGCGTAATCCACCATCACCAGCACGTCGGCGCTTTCATGGCGTTTAAGGCGATTAGGAATCGCCTGCGGCGTATCACCCATCGACGGCGCCGCTTCCAGCTTAATGCTATCGCCGCTCTGCTGCTGATAATCCTGCTTCAGGCTTTCAATTACCGGATACATACCGCCGGAACTGAATACCTTCAGCGTTGCGGCATGGACGCCCGGTTGCGCCAGCAGCAGCAGTGCCGCCAGAACCATGGTGCGTTGCTTCATCTCCCTGCTCCTTTTTTTGCGTGGAGCATCCGGTGTAGCCAGAAACAAAACGATGAACAACGTTATTACCTGATGAAACAGAGCCAGCTCACGCCTTATTCTGTAACCAATCATGAAGTTGGCGATAAGCGGCGACCATCTCCTCCAGCGAAGCGCGGTTTAATCCGCTGGGATTGGGCAGCACCCATAAACGGGTTTCGCCCAGCAGCTGCGGCTGCTCGCCCCACGCCACATTGCGCTGACGAAACGCCTTCTGAAACGCATCCTTACCCAGCACCGCCAGCGCGCGCGGCTGAAAGCGCAGCACCTTTTCCTGCAGACGCGCACCGCCGTCACGCAGCTCCGCGCCCGCCAGCTCGCTGGCCTGAATGGTAGGGCGCTCTACCAGCATGGTGATGCCGCAGCCGGTCTCCAGCAGCCGCTGTTCCTGCTCCGGCAGCAGCTGCTCGCGGGTGAATCCGGCCTGATGGATGACCTTCCAGAAGCGGTTGCCAGGATGCGCAAAGTGAAAACCGGTATGCGCCGAGGATTTGCCCGGATTGATGCCACAGAACAGCACCTGCAAATCGGGTGCGATGATGTCGCGGATGTCGTGATCGCTCATGCTGTCACCAGCCCGGCGCGCAGTTTAACTGCCTGACGCGTCACCTCCAGCATCTGGCGCGCTTCCGCTTCATCGGTGCAGGCGCGCGCCAGCGCCAGCGCACCGACCATTTCGGCCTGCATGCTGCTGGCGATGCTTTCCGCCTGCGCATGTCCCAGCTGCTCCAGCGCCTGCACCAGCTGCCGCCGCACCGCTTCGCGCTTCGCCGAAAACAGCGCCCGCGCATCAGGCGGTAAATGTGCCACTTCGCTGACCAGCGCCGGTATCGGACAGCCCTCGCCCGGCGCGCCACAGTGCTGGTCCGACAGATAGCGGTCGATCCACTGGTTCAGCCGTTCAGCCGGATCCTCTATCGCCAGCACGGCGGAAAAACGCTGCGCCGAGTCGGCAAACATCTCGCTAATCACCGCTTCGACCAGCGCTTCACGCGAGGCAAAGTGCGCATAAAACCCACCGTGCGTCAGGCCGACGCGCTTCATCAGCGCTGCCACGCCAATGCCTTCGGTGCCGCATTCGCGCATCACCACCGCCGCTTCTTCCAGAATGCGCTGCCGCGTGCGCGCCTTATGGCTTAGCTTTTCCATCGGTTGTTACCCTGCTCATCGTTAATGGCAATCAGTGTAATTATTACGATCGTCATATTCCAGCTTGACGATAGATATGATGGTCGCCATATTATCAGCACACCAATATGACGACCATCATACAGAGGGCTTTTCCCATGTCACACCAACTGGCTTTAATCACCGGCGCTTCCAGCGGTATCGGCGCAACTTACGCAAAACAGCTGGCTGCACGCGGCAACGACCTGATTCTGGTGGCGCGCGATGCTGCACGTCTGAGCGCACTGGCGCAGTCGCTGCACGAAGCGCACGGCGTGGAAGTCAGCGTGCTGGCTGCGGATCTGACGCGCCATGAAGATCTGGCGCGTATTGATAGCGAGCTGCGGGACAATACGCGTATTACCACGCTGATCAACAATGCGGGCATGACGGTGGAAGGCGAGTTTATCGACGCCAGCATCGACCAGACACAAACCATGCTGGCACTGAACGTGGTGGCGCTGACGCAGCTCTCTCACACGGCCGCGCAGGTTTTCCGCAGCCGCAACGCGGGCACCATCGTGAACGTGGCGTCGGTACTGGCGCTGGTCAACGAACAGGCAAACGGGGCCTACAATGCGACGAAAGCTTTTGTGCTCTCGCTGACGCGGAATATGCAGCGTGAGCTGGCGGGCCACAACGTACGCGTGCAGGCGCTGCTGCCGGGCCTGACGCGCACCGAAATCTTTCAGCGCACCGGGCGCTCGGTGGATGACCTGCCGGCAGAGATGGTAATGGAGGTCGACGACTTAGTCGCCGCCGCGCTGCGCGGTCTGGATGACGGCGAAGCGATCACTATCCCTTCGGTGGAAGATATGGGCCTGTGGCAAAGCTTTGAGCAGGCGCGCGGTGCCATCCTGCCGTTTATCTCGCTGAATAAGCCCGCCACGCGCTATCGCTGAACCTGCGCATCCGGAGACAAGGCAGCAGCAAGCCTTGTCTCAAAAACGCGACAGCAGTGGGCGCTTATTGCCCGCTTCTGCCAGGGCTCGGGGATTTTTTGCTGTGAGATCAAGGACTCAGTGACTGCGGGAATTTTCACCAACCGATTGAGCAACGCTGGATCGCCCCACCGAGATACTTTATAATCCCCGCTCCGCTGGCCCCTTAGCTCAGTGGTTAGAGCAGGCGACTCATAATCGCTTGGTCGCTGGTTCAAACCCAGCAGGGGCCACCAAATTTTAGCTTTAAAATCAGCAATTTAAACCACCTTTCATGGTGGTTTTTTTATTTGTTCTATGAGTCGTTGGCAGCAAAATGGCAGCAGAGTTTCCGGCTCATCTCCACATAAAGGTGCGATCATGAAAAGACTTCTACTGGCGCTGATTATGTTGCCAGCGCTAAGCGCATTAGCATCTCCAATACCTGACTACATAGAAAAGACACTCAAAACTTTCCAATATGATAACTACGTTCTGCGAAATGGCATCCTTGTACTCAGCATAACAAAACCCGAAGTTAACAACGAAACAGCCCTTCGTTTTTTCTCGAGCATCTGTGACACCATATTCCTTCATCCGTGGGACGAAAAAACTATAACGTCTATGCGTATCTGGAATTCGAGACAAGATCAGGGTTTTGAGTTCAAAGGAGGGGGGAAGGAATGCAAACAGGTGGGTCAATTGAATTCTGATGAAACTAAAGCATTTATTGAAGCTCGAATTATTAAATTATAGGCCCGGCAATGCGGGCCCATATCTTACAGCCATAAACCGCCCTGCTGATTTCTGTCGGGGTGCGGTGGTACCGGCTTTACCTTGCCGGGACTCATGATAATCTCTGAGACAGTTTCATGGGATTTGAACGTGCAGCTGCAGTTTATGTTCTGGCACTGGTTGTATCGCTCTTTAGTGGTTTTTGAGACCTGGAAACTACTTCTTGTGTGGGCCGCGTTCCCGCACAGAGGACAATTCATCATTTATATACACCTCACACAACCTCATTTTGGATTAATCATACACACAAAAACCCATTTGAGATACTTTTCACCCCATATCTAATGATTCAATTTTCACTTCCAATTCGATACTGGTCGTATACCCGCTGTCTGTACTCAGGCTATGCGTCAGGGTCGTGATAATCCATTCAGCCGTATCGATAGCCTGCTTAAACCCGCTGACTTTCACCGGCATTTCTGTGTAGAGATCTGCGCGCCCCCGCGCCAGCTGCAGCGAGAAAGACGCCACGCCACGCTGCAGCCGTTCCCACTGCATTTTGGCGGCGCGCTCTGCGTTGCTCCGGTTGGCATAGGTCCGGCTCAGCACCAGCACGTTTTCATCCGTTCCGATCAGATAATCCCCCTGCTTCGCTTCCGGCTCCTTTTTTATGGCCGTGGCTTTGCGCCGGCGCTTCACCTTCGCTTCCGGCTTTTTTTCCGGCTCGCGGGTGTGCAACCAGCTGGCGATCACGCCGGTGTAGGCGTCGCGGTCAGCCAGGGTAAAGCGATGGCCATCACCATCTTTGCGCTGAATGGTTATAACCGGCAGCGGTCTGCCGCTCGCGGTTTTGCCCTGCCCCTGCCGGATAAACAGCAGGTTGCCATTTTTCACGCACGCAACGGCGCCGCACTGCTTCGCAAGCCGCATCAGAAAGCTGGCGTCTGACTCGTTCGTCTGGTCGATGTGATCGATCGCCATTTTCGCCACGTCCTCACCCAGCGCGACCTCCAGCCGGTGCCGTGCGGCGATATCTTTCACCATCTCGCCCACGGTGGTTTTATGCCAGGATTTCTCCCTTTTGATGTTAAGCGTCTGCCGGAAATCGGCGCTGCGGGCGCGCAGCACCAGACGGTCAGGCGTGCCGGTGTGCTCGATTTCGTCCACGGTGTAGCTGCCTTTCGGAAAAAGCACTTCACCCTGCCAGCCCAGCGCCAGCTCCAGCAAAACGCCACGGCGCGGCAGCTGCAGCTGGCCGTCGGCGTCGTCCAGTTCGATGTCCAGCTGATCGGCCTCAAACCCACGGTTATCTGTCAGCGTCAGGCTCAGCAGCCGTTTTTCAAGCTTCTGTGTGATGTCGGCCCCCTCCAGCGTCAGCCGGAATGCAGGCGCGTTCCCCGCCCCGTTAATCCACTGACCGCCCGTCATGAAAACAGACCTCCCGCAGCGGTAGCCAGCCTGCCGGCAGTGGCGGAGGCCGCGCTCTGCATGGCGGTGAGCTGATCGCTCAGACTGCCGAACATGTCCGCCAGCGACTCGTCGGCCCGTTTCAGGGTGAGCGTGAACTCAATGCGCCGGCATTCGCCGTTGCTGAAAAACTCAGCTTTGGTCTGGCTCAGGCTCTCGATCACGTACATGCCGTAAATTGTGCCGCTGCCCTCAATCAGCGGCCATGCGCGACCCAGTTCTGCGATTTGCTCCAGCGCGTATAACGTCAGCCTGCCGCCGGTAATCTCCGGCAGCAGCACACCGGAAAGCGTCAGCGTGTCGTTATCCGGCCCGAGGAACTGCAGCGAGGGGCGCACGCCCACCCGGCTGTTTGCCGGAAATCGCCAGCTGCGCTGCAGCTGCAGCTCCTGATAAGGGACCGTTTTCAGCATGAAAACGAACATCCCTAGCGTCATCATCATTCGTCAAATCCTCCCCTGTCGCGGTAGCTGCTGCGGGCGCGGGCCTGCACCTGCCGCTCTTTTGCCTCAAGTCTGCGCATCACTTCATCGACCAGATCCTGCTGGCTTTGCCCTGGCTGCTGCACGATGGTGATCGGCGCGTGAATACTGACAGCAGGGACGGCGCCAGCCGCTGATTTTGTACGGGCCACGTCCTGCCGGTACGCCTGCGCGGGCAGGCTCAGCGGGTGCAGCGGTTTCGCCTCGCCAGTAGCCGCCGCGCCGCCGAGCGCCAGCGCCGCCAGCGCGGCCAGCTGCGCAGTACTCCTGCGGCTGGTGACGTTCGCCGGCCCGCTGACAAGCTCCGGCCCGTTCTCGCCGGCCACGCCAAACTGCCCGGACGGGATAAACCCGCCGCTGTCGTACATGCCGGCAAATGCAGGAAACCCGCCCGGCGGCAGCGCTACCCCGCTGCCCGTTTTTACATGCGGTGCACGCAGCTTATCTCCGTCAGGCTTCAGAAAATCCGGCAGGTAATCGGTGAGGGATGAAAGCTTGCTTTTCAGCGCGTCCCATTTCTGGCTGACGCCTGCCAGCAGCCCGTCAATCATCTGCGCGCCGGCTTCCTGAAACCGTGCCGGCAGCGCCTGCACGTCTGCCACAATTTCGTTCCATTTGGTGCTGATGTAGCTGCGGATCGCGGTCCAGACGCTACCCACCTTCGTGCTGATGGCGTCCCACATCGCGGAAAGTTTTGGCCCGAGCGTCTCCCAGTTCTGCCAGATAAGCAGCGCCCCGGCGGCAATCAGGCCAATCGCCACCAGAATCGGGTTCGCCATCATCAGTCGCCCCAGCCACAGCACCGCGTTGCCGGCTATGCCAATCCCGCTTTTGAACAACCCGAACGCGCTGAACGCCTTAAATCCCAGCCACTGCACCGCTTTGCCAGCAATCCCAATCCCGCTTTTCAGCAGCCCAAACGCGGTGATCCCATTCAGCCCCAGCACGCTGCAGCTCAGCCGCAGCAGCGCCAGCGGACCGAGGATTGCCGCTGCCGCCAGTGAGAGCGCGCCGAGAGCTGTCGCGCCAATGGCAAACGCGGCGCCCATTTTGAACAGCGCCGCCGTCAGCTGCGGGTGCTGCTTAACGAACTCACCGAGTCCGGATGCCACTTCGCCGAGCCAGTCGGCCAGCAGCTTCAGCGCGGGGGCCACCGTTTCACCGATGGCGGCCATTGCGTTAGTAAACGAACCGGTTGCCGCCTCCCATTTATTGCCAAGAGTGCTCAGCGAGGCGTCAACGCGCTCACGCAGTGAGGCCTGCGTTTCCAGCTTCTGCGCCGCGTCCCGGTAGCCCGCGATGCCTTTGCTGATCATGATCTGGACGACCTGCGACACCTCCGCGTCATCCCCGAACAGGCTCTTGATCGTGGAAAGTCTTTGCTCGGTGTTCAGCTGGCTGATTTGCGCCAGCTGCTTATACATTTTCTCAAACCCGCCGAACTCGCCTTTGCCGTCGGTGAAGTTGAATTTCACCCCGGTGCCTTTCAGGTCATCATTCACGCCCTGAATGTTTTCGCTGTCCATCATGCCCTGAAACACCTTGCGGTAGGCGTTGCCCGCCGACTCGCCGGCCATGCTTGACTGGTCAGCCATCACCAGTAGCGGCGCAAACGCTTTTGCTGCATCAATGCCCTGCATCTTGATGATGTTCATTGCGCTGCTGATTTTGGCGTAACCCTGCAGCATGTTGCCGGGGTCAACGCCGGCGTAAAATCCCTTCTGAATGATGTCCGTCAGACGCATCATGTCTTTTTCGCTGGTCTGCGTGGCGTCCTGCAGCTTCGCGGCAAACTCCGCCGCGTCTGTCGGTGCCATCTTCAGCTGCACACCGAGATAGGCCGTTGCCTCACCCAGCCCGCCGAGGATCGCCTGCGCGCTCATGCCCTGTCGGCGGAGCATGGTCATCATGTTCTGAAAGTCTGCTGTGGTGCCGGGCAGCTTATCGCCCAGGCTTACGGCCAGGCGGTTGATTTTCTCAAACTCGGCCGAGACCTTCGCGCCCGGCCCCATAAGCGAGGCAGCAAGCTGCGTTGCTGCGTCCTCGGACTCTACGAAGGCACGAACCGGGGCCATCATGGTGACGCCGGTTGCTACACCCGAAGCCACCATGCCCGCGCCGTTACCGGCAAGGCTGTTACGTAAATTGATCGTTTTATCATGGGTCGCCCGGATGGCGGCCAGCTTCTGCTGGTATTCGCTTTGCCTTCGCAACTCCGCCTGCTGGCGCTCGCCCAGCCTGCGCAGCTCCGCCTGCTGCCGCTCAATCGCCCCCGTTGCCGCCTGCGCGTCAGTTTTGAGCCGCCGCTGCGCGGCGCTGAGCTGCTTTGTATCAATACCGGTGGCGTTCAGCGCCTCGCGCTGGCGCTGCACCGACAGCCGCAGGCCGTTATAGGTCTGCTGCAGCTGGCTGGCGCGGTTCTTAGCCTGCTCAAGCAGGCGCGCCTGCGCGGCGGTGGGCCGGTTAGTTTCGGTGAACTGCACGCCAAGCCGCGCCGCTTCCTCACGGGCGGCTTTGAGATTGTTAGCGGTTACGGCCAGCTGAGAGCGCGTCTTGCGGAAACCGTCAATCCGGCCCGCCTGATCATTTAGGGATTTCAGGCCGTCTTTGCTGGCCTTCAGCGCGGCGGCCAGCTCTTTTGAGCCGTCGCTTGCACTTTGAATAGGGCGCGTGATTTTATCGACCGCGCTTAATACCACCTGCAGGCGCAGGTTTGTGTTACTCATCGTCGCCGGCTCCGCTTCGCTGAATTGCTTTGTGCCGCCACTCCAGCACGTCCGTCAGCGACTCCGCGTACATGACCGGCGGCGGCCAGTGAAAAACGGTAGCGATGTCCGCTACCAGATCTTCTACCGTCAGGCCGTCGGGAAAGCTGACAGCGCCGACTTCGGCAACAAAAAAGTGACCACCTCGACGGAGAGCGACAGCAGGTCGGCCGGGTCCATTTCGCTGATTTCCTGCGCGGTAAGCGCGGGCGTGGTGACGCGCGGCAATACAACCATCATTGCGTTGACGTCCATATCCATCAGCGCCTGCAGGCGGGTGCCGCGCAGCGCACCGGACTGCGGCTTGCGGACGGTGATGTGGGTGATTTCGGTTTTGCCGCGCAGCAGCGGGGTATCCAGCTCGATGGCTTTTTCAGTGGTTTTATCAGTCATGATGCGATTCCGTTAATAAGGGATGAAGCGGCAGGTCGGTGCCTGCCGGGTTGATTACAGGCCGAGAGCGTTCCGGTGCGCTTCCATCAGGTCAGTGCCGCCAACGATTTCGATCATGTTCACCAGATCGCACTCATAGAGCACCTCACCGTTAATGGTCAGCTTGGCGTAGCTGTTGGTGCCTGACACCTTCGTGGTGCTGGATTCGCCGGTCTTCCACTCGCCGGAATCCAGCTCTTTGTAACGTCCGCGCGTAACCAGCTCGACCGCCTGCACCTCGCCGGTGTCGTCACGCTGGATGGAGCCGGTAAAGCGCAGCTGAATTCCGTCCACGGTGGTAGTGCCCATCTGTTTAAACAGCAGCGACTCGGTGCCACCGATGGTAAATTCCGTATCCAGCGCGCCGTCGTCCAGTCCCATGTCGATATCCACCGCGCCAGCCATGCCGCCGCCGCGATATTTCTCAAACTTACGGGTGAATTTGGGCAGCGTCACAGACTCAGCCAGCCCCTGCCAGTTGTTGCCGGCGTTGAACATGTTCAGGTGCTTAAGCTTGCGGGGTAATGCCATGATTCAGTCTCCTTATGCGCCCACGCGGCTGCTGAAATCGACCAGATACTGGTCGGTGATGCGCTGACGCAGCAGCAGGTTTTCCAGCGGCGGCACCGGTGTGTAGTCGTAATCGATCAGCAGCTTGCCCGCCTTTAGCGTCTCTTTGTCATTGACGCTCGCATCCAGCCAGCAGTCGGCGCCGATCAGGTATCCCTGAGTCACCAGGCTGCGCAGCTTCGCGCGGATACCCTCGATAATGTCGCGGGCCAGCGACGGGTTCAGCGGGCCGTCAACGGACCACATCTGCGCCTCGGCCATGGTGTCCATCAGCACCTGTGCGGTACGGGTGTAGCACTCAAACGCAAACAGCGGATCATCGCTCAGGCAGCGGGAACCCCAGAAGCGGTAGCCGTCTTTGCGAATAAGCGTGGTGACGTCGTTCTGGTTCAGCAGGCCCGCGTCGGTAGCCGGTTCCTGTAAATCCCAGAATACGTCCTTAGAAATGCCGGTCACGCCGTTGACGCCGACGTTAGAGAGCGACTTATGCCAGCCGGTCTGCTCGTCGATTTTGGCGCGCAGGCCCAGCGCGCGGGCGGTGGCGTAAGCGGTGGCGTCCTGCTTCAGCACGGTGTCGAAGCTGATGAAGTCAGGCCAGATCAGCATCCCTTCGCGCTGGCTGAAGTTGGCGCGGTAAGCGATCGCCTCCTCCACGCTTTTGCAGCCGTAGGCGGACAGGTACGCAAACCCGCGCAGACTCTGCGCCACGCTTAGCAGCTCGGTTGCAACGGCCTGCGTATCGTGTCCCGGCGCGCCGAGGATGCGCGGCTTAACGCCGCACACCGACTGCGCGGCCAGCAACGCTTTCATACCGGTGCGCTGGCCGTCGGTGACGCCGCCGATGATATTCGCGGAGGTTTCCGCCTCGGTCTCACCCTGTGGCACGCGCACCACCACGGTGACGGGTTTGGACTGGTCGGCGATAGCGTCGAGCGATCGGGCCAGCGTGCCGGATTCGCCCGCCTTGCCGCTGGCGGTGAGTACGTCGGTCAGCAGCACCGGGCGGTTAAGCGGGAACGTTGCCGGGTCGGCGTCGTCGCCGGTGCAGACCAGCCCGACGATCGCGGTACTGACGGTGGTAATGGTTCGGGTGCCCTCGTTGATTTCCTCAACGCGCACGCCGTGATGATAATCCTGTGCCATGTGGCGGTTCTCCTGTTAAGGGGTTCCGCTATGGTGAAAGTTCGCGGGCGCGGGTGCATCCTTCGGGGTTTGTGTGGGGAATGACACAATGAAAACAGGCCCGGATTGGGCCTGCGATTTATTCAGGTTTGGCTGGCCAGCTGATATTGGGTGCACCGGATACATCAATCATATTCAGCAGGTCGATGTAATCCATCCAGGCGTTTAGCGTTTGCTTTTCGTTTTCAGTCAATGCCCTCCCCATCATCACTTTCGTCTGCAGGAGAGAAATTCGCTGAGTGGCTTCGTCAATCAGCGTCTTTCGTTGCTTATTCGCGTTGGCTACATATTGCGCCAGTTGCTGTGCTTTCGCCTCGTCACTCATGAACCACGTTTTTTTAGCATCATCCCACCCGCTAAACTCGTTGGGCCGAGGTGGGGAGACTACAAAACGCGCGTTGCTGAAGTAAACCCGACACGCGCCATTAACGGCAATAAAATATTCCTGATACTCTTCCTGGCTAATTTCGCGGACGTCTGTCGGAATATCATCAACTGCGGCGTTTGCTTCAAATGATTCATCATAGAAAGCCTGCGTTACTTCTGAAAATCTCATCGTCAATACCCCAGCGCGATATAAGAACCAGTCATCGATGTGTTAGGACTTCGGCACTGAAAACCAAAAGATCCGGTCGTCCTGCTTTTGCCAAAAGCCCAGGCCATTTCCTGCTGCCCCGCCCCGCCAACATCAGACGAGCCACCGGTAATCACCTGAAGGACATTATTCGGAAACGCCACTGGCCATGTAACAGAGGCTGTCGGGCTTTCATAAACCCCGCCCGTACCAGTGCTTCCCGTTACGCTGGTAAAAGAGCCCCACTGGATGTAAAGCACCTTTTTGACGCCGGCAATAACCATTGGGATTTTGATATAACCTGATTCCCCGATAACACCGCCGCCCGCCCCGGCCAGCGCCAGCTCGGTAAGCCCCAGCACCGATAACGCGTCAGGGATTTTACCCGCATCAGCAATCTCTTTTAGGGCGCTGCTAATTTTAAGGTACTGATTATGAGGATTCACCTCCTCAACGTGCCTCATCATCGCATCGTCGCTATACTCTTTTGCCTGCTCAAGACGCGCGTCAGCGTACTGCTTTGCAATAATCACGCCGTCGTCCACGTACTTCCGTGTTGCCAGCACAACCGATGGATCGACTTTCAGGGTGACTGCAGACGTGCTGTTGACAATAAGAATCATGCGCACCGTCTGCGTGCGACCGCTGCCCTCGGCCAGTTGCGGCTTATAGGTTTCGGCACAGTTAGCCACAGCAATTAGTGCGCCGTCGGCGTCATACAGTCCGATTTCACGGATCCAGAAACCGCCGTCGCTCTCGGGAATAATCTGTTCTGCAATGATCTGGCTGCTGTTGGCTGAATCAATCGCAAGTGAATTAAGCTGCGCCCGGCGCTTCTCGCCTACAAGCTTAGTCTGCGCCGCATCGGGCGTTGGCAGCGTCCCGCCGCCGTCGCCAACAGCCATCTCCTTAATCTCCACTTTCGTGCCAAGCGCGGCAGCGTTCGCAAGCTTTGCTGCGCCCTGATTAGTCAGCAGGGCGTAATATTTTGTCGTCATGCGTTTACTTCCATCAGGTCAATGAGGTGCACCGCCGCGCCGGAATAGCCCGTGCCGCCGGTGCTGATAATGTCAGGGGTATAGGGGTAAACGGTTAGCTCGTCGCCGCTGTAACTGGTCGCGGCTACCGGTAGCGCGCCGTATGCATCAAGATTGATTGACAGCCCTATTAGGTGACGGCTACAGGGTTTCGCATCGGCTATGACGCGCTCCAGTTCGTTGTACATCTCTTCCGTAATGCCGGTATCAAGCACGCCTACATCAAGCCGAAACGTGCCGGGCGTCTCACCGGTTTTCCACCACTCAATAACACGGATGAGATATCCGAGCGGCTCCACCACACGCCGGATTGCACTGATGGTTCCCTTGTGCTGATGGATGTAAAACGCATCCTGCACTACCTTGCGCTTAACGTTCTCCGCCCAGCCCTCATCCCAGCGATCCACCGAAAACGACCAGGCAAGATAGGGAAGAAAACTCACCGGGCAGGTGATCGGATTCCACAGTTCGCGCAGCGGCACGTTCAGCCCGGAAATGTCCGCGCACGCCTCTGCCAGACGGCGCTCAAGTGCCGCAGAGCCGGGCGGCATCAGGCTGCTGTTGCTCATGACGCCACCCCGTCAGCGGCCACCGACACGTCGGTGCCCGTGCAGTTGCCGGCCTGCGTGCGGTCCATGATGATGTCCTCTGCCGGCTCGATCATTTCCACCCAGTCCACACCGGCCACGCGCAGCACCGCGCCGTAAGACTCCCGGCGCACGCTGCGACCCAGCTTTTTCTGTTCGGTAAGGTAGGCGGTCAGCCTTTCGTTTGCCGCCTCAAGGCACGGACCGGCGGCCACGCCGTCGAACAGGTGCAGCTTCGCCTTAACGCTGTAATCGTGAATGATTGCCGCCTGCGTGGTCACGCGGTCCGCCACCGGACGCACGCTCTCGGCGTTCAGTGCTGCGTTCACTGTAGCCAGTAAGTCAGCTGTTGCAGTGCCGTTGTCTTCGCGGCTCAGCACGGTGATCAGCACCTCCGCCGGCGCCGGGCTGGTTGCGGACACGTCCAGCACCCGCCCGTCGGCGCTTTTCGCGTGGAACTCATAGGCACCCGTCGGCCCGGCCACGGATAAACCCTCGAATGCTTCCGGCACGCGCACACGTAAGGCGTCGTCGGTTTCCATCACCGCATCAACCGGCGGCACCGCGTCGGGGTTGGCCGGCGTCACGGTCAGGCGCTTCACGTTATTCAGCGCGGCCAGCTGGTCCAGATCGCTGCCCAGCGCATAGGCCACCATAACCGCCTGCGCCGCCTCGTTGATGCGCTGGCGCAGCAGGATTTCGCGGTACACGCTTTCCTGCAGCATTTTCACCATCGGATCGGACTCCAGCGCCAGCACGCGGCGCACGGCCGCCTGCTGCTCTGCCGGATAAAGCGCAATCAGCGCCGCTTTGCGTTCAGCCAGCAGCGTCTCAAAGTCCGGCACCTCAATAATCTCCGGTGCCGGCAGCTGTGAAAGGTCAATTACTGCCACTGTTGCCCCCTGTCGGTACGGATAAAGCGAGCGGCGATCCGTCGTCGCGCTGGCCGGCAATCTCAACCACCATCGAGCCGTCGTAGGCGCTGGTGATGTTTAAGGTGCTCAGTCTGATGCGCGGCTCCCATCGGCTCAGCGCGGTGTAGACCGCCGCCATCACCTGCAGGCGCGTGGCGTCATTCTGCGGGCGGTCAATCAGCACCGACAGCAGCGAGCCGTATTCGCGCCGCGCTATCCTGCTGCCCTCCGGCGTCACCAGAATGTCGCGCACGCTCTGGCGGATGTGGTCAATGTCCGTGATCGCCTCACCGGTGTCGCGGTTCATGCCGAGATACATTGTCATTGCGGACCGTCCGTTCTGCCGCCGCCGCGCTGGACGCCGCCGTGGTCATGGTCGTCAACTACCACGCCGTTTGAACTCATTTGTCCCCCGCCCTGCGTCACGTCGCCGCTAATCTTCGCGCCGCCATTAAGCTCCGTGCCGCCATGAATCGCAGTATCACCGGTGATTACGGTCGGGCTGTTAAGCCGCGTCTGGTCAGCGTTCACGACAAAGTGAGCGGTATTTAGCTCGATTTTATCCGACGCCTCAATCAGCACGCTTTTGATGTTCCTGATCAGCAGCTGGCCGGATTCAGGCTCATACTGAAACCAGCCGCCGTCCTTAAACACGGTGGTGGCACCGTCCTCTGAATAATCAGGTGGTGGGAAAGCCTCGGAATAGATGGCCGGCAGCGCAAACGCGGTTTCCAGATTGCCGCCGAGGCTCAGCAGTACAACCTGCTCCCCCACAGACGGCTTCCACCACGTACGTGTATTACCGGCGCGCAGGGTCAGCCAGTTGATCCAGTTTGTTTCAAGGTCGCCCGTTTTCACCCGGCACAGCCAGTTCACCTTATCCACCTCGGACACAATGCCGGTGCGGATCAGGTTGGTGATGAGGCGCATGATTTCGGTAAGTTTTTCGTTCATGGTGTGAGAGTGCATGACAGCAAAGGACTGTTAAACGAAACATCCTTGTGTGGTGTTTCTCACAATGAGATAGTTTATAAGTATCAGTTTTCGCAGATGGCGATGGTTAAGGACAAAATATGATTCTTTATAAGTATGTTGATTTAGGCGGCTTTAATAAAATAATACAAAATTTCACGTTGAAGTTTTCTAAAGCATCTTCCTTTAATGATCCTTTTGAATTAATTAGCCTTCATCATGGTGAGCCTCCCTATACCAATGACCAGTTAATCAGGCGTCATGCTGTATCTACTACGTATGGTATTTTATCACTCACTCGCAATCCGCTTAACCCTCTTATGTGGTCACATTATGGTAAAGGTAAATACGAAGAATCAAAAGGTGGAATGAGAGCCGATAGGGGTAACGATTCACATGCAGGCTTTGTATTTGGAATTGATGTGAATGAAGCTGGATTTAACTCAAATGATGAAAACGTAATACCTGCAAAATATGGAAATGTTATTTACACGTCAACGAAACCCAAGCACCCATTCGAAAACTCAGAAAATCATCGGGTTTACGAGGGGTTAACCTTAAGATATGAACCGGGTTTGCTTGAAGCTTTGCAACGTACCTTCCTGTACAAATCATCTCATTGGTCATATGAAGAAGAAGTCCGCGTTGTAAAAAATATTGACAGAGGATTTAACAGGGGGGAAATTCATGCTATTGATAAAACCGCCTTTAAAGAGCTATATATTGGCGTTAGAAATGCCTACAACAAGGATTACCTTAAAAAGATAAAAAGAAAAGTAAAAAACAAACTCCCTCACTGTAATTTATTTGCATGCTGGTTTGATAAAGAGGACTGGCAGTTTAATAAAATACCTATTGATGAAGCCATAGACTCGATTAAAAATCAATAAATCTCACTTTATTGCAAGCCAGCTTAATAAAATACCATTCACTGCTGCTTCGGCTTCCCCATTTATACCCAGCAGTGGGCGCTCAGCATATTTCACCATAATGCCTCGCCTGCTCACACGGTCACGCAGCTCGTAATGGTGAATACGGACCATACGCTGCACTGCAGGCGCAAAAACCATCTCGGCACTGTCGCCTTTGTCTTGAGATACTTTGCTGTCTTCAGCTTCGCAAACATTTTACGGCGAATGCGCCCCGGCTTGCTGCGGGCGCTGGCGCGGCGCGGTTCCCAAGCGCTGCATCCCCACACACTTCCACTACATTCCACATCTGCACGCCAATAACGCTGATATCTTCCAGCGCCTCGCCTTCATATGTTTCGCCGTCTTCACAGATGATGTAGTCCGGCCCGAGCCGGCCGATATGGCAAGTCCCATACGCCTCAAACAGGATGGTGTCACCTGGCTTTGGCCACACCGACCTGTCGATAATAGCCACCCCGTCACAAGTAGGAACGTGGAGCGTTTCAGACGGCCGCGAAGTGATCAGCACCGGACCACCGGCAGGTCGGAAACTTTTGTGGTATATGCCGGCGAAAGCATCTCGCGCTTCATCGCCCATGTGTTCTGTATACCCTGCCCTGCGAACCATAGATTCCCCTTCCCGCTCAGGTTGAGACCATCCATCACGCGCATCAGCGCCTCGCTGTTGGCCTGTGGTTTGTTTTCATCAAACAGATTCAGCTGCGACACGCCTTCGCTGTAGAAATCGCCCAGCATCACACCTGCCTTCATGTAGCGGTGCCCTTCAAGCCAGATGCGATCGAGCGCTTCTATGGCCACCCGGATGATGTCGCGCGTGTCGTTGGTTGGCGTAAGCACCTTGCCGGTCGACTGGTTGCCGTAGAAAACTTCGCCCACGGCGTGAGGGCTGGTCCGGACGAACACGGCTATCTGCGTGCAATACTGTCGCTCGCCGCGCAGCTTGCTCGCGGCACGCGCGGCGAAGGTACATATTGCTTCGCGCATGTCATCGTATTTGGTGAGCCGGGAGCCAAATGAGCGGGAGCAGACAATCTGCTGTTTGGTGGGGGCGAACTCTTCCAGCTGCAGGCATGGCTCACCGCGCAGCTCTCTGACGGTTCGCTCCAGCACAACGTTGAAGTGTTTGCGGATGGTGTAGGTGCTTTGCTCTGACAGGTCTCTGGCGGTCATGATGCCCATGGCGTTAAGCTTCTTGCTGATGCGCCGGCCGACGCCCCATACATCCTCAACCGGCACCAGCGCCATAAGCTTGCGCTGACGGTCGATGTTCGACAGGTCCAGCACGCCGCCGGTCTTCGTCCACTTCTTGGCTGCATGGTTAGCCAGTTTGGCGAGCGTTTTGGTCTGCGCTATCCCTACGCCTACGGTCAGGTGCGTTTCCTGCTTAACGCGCGCCCGGACAGCGCGTCCAAAGTCCTCAAGCGGGTGATTGCGCTGCATGCCGTCCAGGCACATAAACGCTTCGTCGATTGAGTAGATTTCCACGGCCGGCGCCATGCCCTCCAGCGTGCTCATCACGCGGTTGCTCATGTCGGCGTAGAGCGCATAGTTGGAGCTGAACACCTGCACCTTGTGCCGGCGGAATTCATCCTTCAGCTTGAAGTACGGCGCGCCCATGGGGATTTGCAGCGCTTTGGCCTCTGCCGATCGGGCAATAACACAACCGTCATTATTGCTCAGCACCACTACCGGCTTTCCCCGCAGATCGGGCCTGAATACTGTTTCGCAACTCGCATAGAACGAGTTCACATCGACCAGGGCAAACATCACACACCGCCGTTCGGATTGAACACCTGAAACAGGCGCTCTTCACCGTCGGTTTTAGTGATGTCGCGGAACGTTGTGGTGTGCATCTCGATCCACTTATTGGCCGCCCGCAGCGTGTAATGCCAGTTCAGCCGGTCAAGCTCCCTGATGAAGTCGAGTGTGCTGATGGTATAGCGGCCGGCAGCGTCGCGTTTCACCGCCTGCCGGAAAGCAATCATGATTTCGTAGTCGCGTGGCATGGTCATTTACCTCCGTGATAAATACTGTATGGATAAACAGTAATATCGATCGGTGGAACTGATCAAGCCGCTGCGGTTGGGGTTTTTGTAAAGCCTTTGGTGAGTAAAGAGATTTAGTTTTTAGTGATGGAGACGCGGTACTTCTGTTCGCCGCCAAGGGGGCGCACGGCCGGCCGCTCAGGGAAACCATTGCACTCATTAATCCCGGCGTGCATGCGGTCATTTTCGGCGAACAGGGTTGCTTACTCGCTGAGCCAGCGCAGCAGCGTATCGCGCACCGTGCTTTCCACCTCCGCGTTTACGCCCAGCAGCGGACGCTCGGCATATTGCACAACCGTGCCGCGCCGGTTTACGCGGTCCCGCAGCCCGTAATGGTGGACGCGCGCCAGCTTCTGCACCGCCGGCACAAAACTGATTTCGGCCGCATTGTCGTCTGCCTGTGTCTTCAGATATTTGGCAGTCTTGAGCTTCGCAAACATTTTGCGGCGTATGCGGCCCGGCTTGCTGCGGGCGCTGACGCGGCGCGGTTCCCACGCGGTACCGTCCGGCGCACGCTGCGCGGTGATATTTGCCTGCTGAATGCGCCGCACGTCGCGGGCGACCTCGCGCAGCATCTTTCTGCGCGCCGCCGGCGCCAGCTGCGTCAGCAAAGCATCCAGCCAGGCGTCCACTTCATGCAGCTCAGCCATGATTTTCCGTCCAGAATTCATCCGGGATTTCCGGCTCCGGCACGGCTTCCACCGACATCTTTCCGTCTACCTCGCGGGCGATCACGCGCTCGGTCAGCCGGATATTCATGCTGATGTCGCAGCGGTCATTGCCGAGGATATCAACCTCAAACGCGAACAGCCTTTCCCGCTCCGCGCTGTTCTGCAGCGCGTCAGGCTGGTTCTCCATCAGCCAGAACAGTACCGGCGCCATCAGCAGGTTCTGATCGCCGGTAAAGTCGGTGATCACCACGTTCAGCGTGTAGCGGTATTCCCACGACATTGAGGCGGCGGAGGTGGCGACCAGCTGGCCGGCGTCAACAAACAGGTGCAGCCTGTCGGGGTTTTCATCCACATAGGGCACCGACTTATTCAGGGCGCGGCGTAAGGACTGCGGCTTGTTCATCGTCTTTTTCCTGACAGCTGATTATGGTGTCTACCTTGTCGGCGCATGCTGCCCACGCGGCCTCCGTTTCATCCAGCAGCGCGTTCAGGTCGCCGTTACTGCGCGGCCCTGCCGGGTCGAGCTGGCAGCGGGTGATTTTCGGACAGCCACTGACGGTAAGACTCACCTCCGGCGAGGGCCGGACGCTGGCGCAGCCGGACAACAGGATCAGGCAGAGCGGTGTCAGACCAGCGGCGAAGGTCTTCATTTTCACGTTTCAGTTCCTCAATGGTGCGCTGCCGCTCGCGCAGTAATTTGCCGTTCTGCTCGGCGGCGGCAAACAGCTGCGTCTGCGCGCGGCTGCTGGTCTGCGTCAGGATATTCAGGGCAATCAGCTGGCCGTTTTTCTGTGACAGCTTTTTGCCCTGGCTTTCAATGGTGGTCGCCTGGGTATCAATACGGCTGTCCGCCGTACTGAGCCGCCACGACTGCACGCCGAGCGCGGCCAGCAGCGCACATACCAGCACCGCAAGCGCGCGCATCATGCTGCAGCAGGCTCTGCAAGCTGGCTGCGCAGCAGGTTATAAATCACCACGGCCAACAGGTAGCAGACCAGCGTGATCACCCATCCCGAAAAGGCCAGCGACATCACGATCAGCAGCTTCAGCAGCCAGCCCGCATATTTCGGTACGGCCTGCGCGTCGCTGCCGGCCAGCAACTTTTGCAGCGCCGCCTTCAGGCGCTGCCGGGTCGCGCCTTCAGAACACAGCACCCCCACAGCGCAGCCGGCCAGCGCACCGGTCAAGATAT
>NZ_VOQX01000120.1:0-11324 GCF_016643525.1 Pantoea sp. Morm
ACCGGTGCTGAGACGCACGGTTTTGTCGCGTACGCCGCTGAAGCCCAGCTTGTTGAGATTATCGACCGTGGCCGCGTAGTCTTTCTGATCGCGGTTCGAGACGTAGAACATGGTGCCGCCGTGGCTATTCACGTAGTTGGCAAATTCGACGGCACCGGGCACCGCGGTCGCCTGACGCGCCTGCGTCCACGCTGACCAGGTTTTCCCGGAGAACGGCTGGCCATTTTTTGCCTGCCACGCGCTGTAGGCGCTGTTATCGATCATGGTTTCATCCAGATCAACAATCACCGCTTTGGGTTTGCCGGTAAGCGAAGGAGCGTTATCAAACGCCATGCGTGCCGTGTTGAACGCCTGCCAGCTCAGCGCCTGATACTCGCCAGACTGCTGGAACCAGTTGACTGCCAGCACCGACTGCTGACCGAGTTGCTGCTGAGCCTGCTGTTTTTGCGGTTGGGCACAGCCGGTGAGCGTCAGGGCAATCAGGCCCGCCGCGGCCAGCCAGGTGGTGTTTTTCATCATGTCGTCCTTAAGTGATTATGGTCAGTTTTTGTAAAGCTTTAAAAATGTAGCAGTTAACGTAAGCTGTGGGCAGAGGAAAACCGGGGTCAGGTCACAGGAGACACTTATGGATAATCGCGGGCCGCGCTCGGCGCTGCTGGAGAGTCAACGCTGGCTGGAGTATGCCTTTCAGCCTGCCGGTCAGCCGGCACCGGCCGCTGCCGCGTACGGACAGCAGCGGCACAGCGCAAAAGTGGTGCTGGCCGGGCAAAACCGGCCGCCGAAAAGTTGTGAATCCGATGGGGTGATCAGTGACGATCATCAGCCGGTTGCGGTTTACACCGCTGACTGTCTGCCGGTGCTGTTTGCCGATGTGAAAACGCATCAGGTGGCGGCGGTACATGCTGGCTTGCAGGGTACGCTCGGCGGCGTGCTGAGCAGTGCCCTCGATCGGCTGCTGGCGGGTGGCGCGACGCCGGCATCCCTGCTGGTGGCGATCGGTCCGGCGATCGGCCCGTGCTGCTATGAGCTGGGCGTTGATCGCATCGCACAGATGCAGCAGCGCCCGGACCTGCCAGCGCTAAGCTGGTCACAGCAACAGCCGCATAATCCGCAGGCAATCCGACCTCAGGCACAGGCGCATCATCAGGGAGTATGGTTTGATTTGCCTCAGCTGGCGCGGGACCTGCTGTTACAGCGCGGCATTCCGGCGGCGCAGATTGATCGCGTGGCGGTGTGTACTTATTGCATGGCGGAGGCGGGTTCGAGCTATCGCTATAACACCCATTTTGACAGCGGCTATCAGTCACGTTTCTCGTGGATTCGCCGCCGCGCGTAAGCACGCTTCACCTCCCTGTGAAGCGCAGGCCTTAGTGAATGATGGCGTTGAGCGCCAGCACACCGGCGAGGCCGAGGATGGAGATCAGCGTTTCCATTACCGTCCAGGTTTTCAGCGTTTCAACCACGCTCAGGTTGAAATAGCCTTTGAACAGCCAGAAACCGGGATCGTTCACGTGCGAGGCGATCACGCTGCCTGAACCGACCGCCAGCACCATCAGCGCCGGATCGGTATGGGTAGCGGCAATGATCGGCGTCACGATGCCGGCGGTGGTGATCGCCGCGACGGTGGCCGATCCCAGCGCGATGCGCAGCATTGCCGCCACCGTCCAGCACATCAGCAGCGGTGACAGCGACGATCCTTTCATCAGATCGGCGATGTAATTACCGACACCGCTATCCACCAGCACCTGCTTAAAGGCGCCGCCGCCGGCAATGATAAAGACGATCATGGCGATGGCGGCAATCGAATCGCCACACATATCCATCACCTGCTCCATTTTGCGCCCGTTGCGCAGACCGAGGGTGAACACCGCAATTACCACGGCGATAAACAGCGCCACCGCCGGGTTGCCGATAAATTCAAAGAACTGGCGCAGCGCATTCTCTTTCGGCATCGTCAGTTCGCAGACTGCCGCAATCGCCATCAGCACTACCGGAATCACCGCGGCAAAGATGCTGATAAAGAAGCCCGGCATCTCCTCTTCGGTGAAAATTTTAGGGTTATACAGCCCTTCCGGCGGCGACTTTTCGAAGCTTTTGAGGAATTTTGAGAAGATCGGGCCGGCAATGATCACCGTCGGGATGGTAATGATTAAGCCGTACAGCAGCGTGGTGCCGAGATTCGCACCAAAAATAGTGGCAATGGCGGTTGGGCCGGGATGCGGCGGCAGGAAGCAGTGCGTCACCGACAGCGCTGCCACCATCGGCACGCCGACGTACAGCAGCGGCAGTCCGGCCGCCGCAACGATGGTGAACACCAGCGGCAGCAACAGCACAAAGCCGACTTCGTAAAACATCGCCAGGCCGACGATCAGCCCGGTGACCACCAGCGCCCACTGCAGCCGCTGTTTACCGAACGCGGCAATCAGCGTGGTGGCCACCCGCTGGGCAGCGCCGGTATCGGACACCAGCCGCCCGAGCATAGCACCAAAGCCGAGGATCATCGCCAGGCCGCCGAGCGTGGAACCAATACCTTTCTGAATCGAGGCCATCACATTGAGCGGCGTCATGCCTTCGGCGATACCTACCACCGCCGAGACAAACACCAACGCAATGAAGCCGTTGACCTTGAAGACAATCATCAGAACCAGCAGCAGTATCACACCCAGCACAATTATGGTTATTGGCATTTTTTATTATCCTTAGGAAGACAGAGGGGTGTTTAAGGTTTAGGCGCGCGCCGGCAATTACGCCAGCCGCGCCACGGCATTACACGGCGACGCGCATACCGCCATCAACAAACAGCAGATGGCCATTGACGAAATCAGATGCGCCCGACGCCAGGAACACCGCCGCGCCAATCAGCTCTTCCGGCTTGCCCCAGCGTGCGGCCGGCGTACGTTTGGTCAGCCAGCCGGTGAAGGCCGGATCGTCAGCCAGCGTCTGGGTCATCTCAGTGACGAAATAGCCCGGTGCAATGGCGTTAACCTGAATATTGTGGCGCGCCAGCTCCACGCACATGCCGCGCGTCAGCATGGTGACGGCGCCCTTGGAGGCGGCATACGGCGTGATGGTGTCGCGGCCCAGTTCGCTCTGCATCGAGCCGATGTTGATGATTTTTCCGCGCTGACGCTGCACCATTCTTTTCGCCACGGTTTGTGACACCAGAAACACCGCTGTCTGGTTGACGGCAATCACGTCGTTCCAGTCCTGCTCGGGAAACTCGAGAAACGGCCGGCGGCGCTGAATGCCGGCATTGTTCACCAGGATATCAATCGCGCCCCACTGGCTTTCAATCTCCTCCACCGCCTGCTGAACCTGCGCCGACTGCGTGACGTCAAAGGCCTTCGACCGTGCGTGATAACCCAGCTCGCGCAGTTTCGCCGCGCCCTGCTCTGCGCCGCCCTCGGTGGTGGCGTTGATGATCACTTCCGCACCCGCCTCCGCCAGACCGCGCGCCAGCAGAAAACCGATGCCGCGCGCCGAACCGGTGAGCAACACACGCTTGCCCGCCAGGGAAAATAGCTGACTCATACTGACTCCTTAAAACGTTAACTGGACTTTCGCCGCCCGGGTTTTATCACCGGCAAACTGCAGCGCCGCGTCGATATCCTGTAAGTCATACTCCCCGCTGAACAGCGGCAGCGGATTAACCACGCCGCGTGCCAGCCAGTCAACCGCCGTGTTGAATTCGTGGGTGAAACGGAAAGAACCGACCAGATTGATCTCTTTGGCGATCAGCGTCATCAGCGGGAAATCCGGAATCGTACCGCCCATGCCAACCTGTACCAGCGTGCCTTTGGCGCACACCACGTCGAGACAGCGCTGCAGCGAAGACGGATGGCCGGAAGCCTCGAAAGCGACATCGAAAAAGCCTTTATCTGCAAGGTAAGGCGTGAAATCACCGTCAGCCGCGTGGATCACGCCGGTCGCGCCCATCTGCTGCGCCAGGCTGAGCGAGCGTTCGCTGATATCGCTGCAAATAATCTCGGCGGCTCCGCGGGCTTTGGCTGCGGCGGCAATCAGACAGCCAATCGGTCCGACGCCGGAAATGAACACGGTTTTGCCGCTCAGATCGCCCGCCTGCTGCGTGGCGTGGATGCACACGGCCAGCGGTTCAGCAAACACCATTACGCTGTCATCGGCCTCCTGCGGAAACGGCACGCACTGCGCGCTATCGACCACTTTGTATTGCGTGAAGCCGCCATCCACGTGCGGCAGATACATGGCGCTGCCGAAAAAGCGCATAGAGGTGCACTGATTTTGCTGCTCGCGCAGGCAGTATTTACAGCTGCCGCACGGCTTTGAGGGATTGACCGCTACTTTTTGATTGGGCTGGAGCTGCGGATCGTCGCTCTCCACCACGTAGCCGATCACTTCATGGCCGAGGATCATCGGCATCTTCACTTCGAAGCTGCCGACTTTACCTTCCTGATAGTAGTGCAGATCGGACCCGCAGATGCCGCCGCGCGTGATGCGCACCAGCGTGCCGGTGCCGTCCCACTGCACCTGCTGCTGTGCGACGCTGACCTGTTTTTTGCCGGTAATGACGCAGGATTTCGTTTCAATGTTCATCGTAGCCCCTTCAGTGCTGTAGCAATGGGGGCTATCACAGCGGGATACGGCCGGCGAAACTGTGACGAACATCACTCAAAGCGATGTTACAAAACGGCTGTTACCGGGAACGTGATGCAGAGAGGCGGAAAAGCAGACGGCGGCCATCCCTGACCGCCTTAAAGAAAGATTAGCTGCCCGACATCAGGTCGTGGCTGTATTTGAACAATTCCGAATCCGAGCGCAGGCCGAGCTTTTTCAGCGCCGACTGCTTTTGTCCGCTCACGGTTTTACGGCTGCGCTTAAACTTCACGGCGATTTGCGACACGCTGAGCCCATCGAGAAAACAGCGCACCACTTCTACTTCGCGCGGGCTGAGGGTTTTGACCTTCTCATACATATTGCCTTTGCTGGAGAGATCGAGGTTTTCGTTGATGGCGTCTTCATTCATCACGTAGAGGTTTTCCACCTCGTACGCCACTTCCTGCGACAAAAATAGCCGCCCCTGCGCCACCTGACGAATCGCCTGGACGATCTCCTGCATATTGTGGCTTTTTCCAATAAAGCCCTTAACGCCGGCGCTCAGCACCATTTTGACAATCGCCGGACTCTCCATGGAAGATGAGATCAAAATCTTTTGCTGCGGATAGTGATTTCGCAGCTGTTTCACCAGGGCCAGGCCATCCAGTTCCCGCTCGCCCAGCAAAAAGTCCAGCACCAGCACATCCACCGTGGTGCTGCGCAGCTGACTAAACAGTTCATTACTTGAAGACCAGGTCCCGACCAGATGAATATCGGGTTCGTGTTTCAGGCATAACTCGAAAACGGTACGAACCATCGGGTGATCATCAAGGACAGCGACACGCACCTGTTTATTATGTGCATATACCATTCTTTTATTCCTTTATTACAGTCTCAATTTTGTCCAGTACTGATAACCACACCAGTGAAAATGACCTGAAAGTATGCGCTGACCGCTGCCGGGAAAATCGCCTGCAGCGGTTTAAACCAAACGTCACCAGGTTAACAAAAATTAGAATTTTGCTTACGCGTTTAACTTATTACCGCTAATTAAAAGGTAGTTTTACCGGATGAATGGACAGCAGCGGTGAGCGGCCCCGGAAAAACTGCGAAAATTCTGACGTAACTCTGTGAAAGGACCACATAAGAATTGTCTTGAAAGGTCATTTTATGGATAAACCGTTGAAATATTTGAAATCAAAGCAAAAGCAATATCTAAAAAAAACCACGAATGTTAATAATAAGTTAAACATTCGAGAATGGTCGCAAAATATCCTTAATGCGGCATTAGATCAGGCAGGCGGGAAAAATCTCTTTATACTCCTTTTCCCTTATCGGCATTAATGACTTTATTTTCTTCAGGAACGCACGGTGTTTAATCCTGTTAATTTCATCCGTCTGGCGGGCGTGGTCCTGTTTATTTTTTTTGGCGGCGCGCTGCAGGCGCAGGTCAAACCATTGCAGCTTTTAGCGCGTTACGATACCGCCCAGCCCGCGCTGCAGCTGGCGGAGCCCATCTCGTCTGCCTTTCGAAATAAAGTAATTAAAGTCGCGGTGGCCGGTAAAGCACAGCCACCAATATATATGGATACCGATACGCGCCGCTTCGAAGGCCTGAGCGCCGACTACCTGTCGCTGATTCAAAGCATGCTGGAGACCAGCATTGAGCTTTATCACTTCCCCAGTCATAGCGCCGCGCAGCAGGCGGTACTGCAAGGCGAAATGCATATGCTGGCGATTTACGTCGCCCAGCCGTCGTCACAGTCGCAGCCGCTGCTGGCCAGCGCCCCGTGGATGCTGGATTACAGCGTGATGGGACTAAAGACCGACAGCGACCTTTTTCTCAATAACGGCATGCCCGAGCAAATCGCCTGGTCAGGCACGCCGCTGCAGCGCCAGTATCTGGAAGAGACATACGAAAACGCGCAGCTGGTGCGTTTCCCGGGCTATTATGATGCCGTCGCCGCCACCGTTTATGGTCAGACGGCGCGCGTCTGGGGAAATGCGGCGACGCTGACGCACCTCAATCGCTATCTGTTTGCCAACGCGCTCACAATTCTCGCCGACGAGCATACGATTCCGCTCAACGTCGGTTTCGGCATCAGTCCGTTGTATCCTGCGCTGGCCGACGCCATCAACCAGGCGCTGCCGCAGATTCCGCTGTCTATCCGCATGCAGATTGCCAAACGCTGGCAGCTCGATCCCCATCATGTACTGCAACGCAATCCGCTGGCGCTGACCGCCGACGAAGAGCAGTGGCTGCAAAACAACATTCACATCGAGACCACCTTGCCGCTGGCGCAGGCACCGCTCAGCAGCCGGACGCCGGCAGAGCAGTTTCGCGGCATGGCGCCGGACGTGCTGGAGCTGATCACCAGCCAGACCGGCCTGAATTTTGTGGCGCACGCCAGCCATGAACACCCCGGTGGACGTCCTCTGCCAAAGCTGTTTCCACTGGAAATTCTGGAGCCACAGTTCGAAGCACAACCGGCTCTGATTACGCGTCCGTGGCTGGTTTCGCATTGGGTGATCATCCGCAATCAGCAGCCGGGAAACATTATGGCGCGCGACACCTTTCCGTTTGGTTCGGCGCTGATGCTAAAAAATCCGGTAATGAAAAGCTGGCTGCATGAACACTATCCGCACCTGTCGGTCAGCGATACCGATCGTCCGCTGGATGCGCTGCGCCAGCTGCTGGCGCGCAAGGTCGATGCGGTGATCGTGCCGAAAATTTTTGCCGACTATCATCTGCGCAACCATTTTGGCAGCGGGCTGATCGTCGAGGGTACGCTGGGCGCCGATCCCGCACGCTTTGTGATGCGCGTAGAGCCAGGCAATGAGACGCTGATCAGCATTCTCGATAAAGCGTTGCTGGCCATCCCGCCGGAAACGCTGTTTAAGCTGATGGCGCAGTGGCGTCAGGCGGAACCGCCGTTTCTCAGTAGCTCGTGGCAGAACTATAAGCAAACGATTCTGCTGATCGTTTCGGTATCGCTGGGATTGATTCTGTTGATCCTGCTGTGGAACCACCATCTGCGCAAAGTGATTCAGCAGCGTATGCAGGCAGAGAATGCGCTAAAAAATCAGCTCAATTTTACCCACACGCTGTTTAATGACTCGCCGGTGGCAATGTACATCCGCGATAAGCAAACGCGGCTGGTGGACTGTAACAATGCCTATCTGCGCTTTTTGCACATCAAACGCGACGAGGTAATCGGTAAACGACTGTCGGACGTGTTCAACACCAATAACGCCAGCATTCATACCATTGAAGATGGTTACCAGCAGACGCTGCTGGATGGTGAAGCGGTAATGCGCGACGTCCAGCTGATGTTTGGCCAGCAGGCCTTCCATCTGTACCACTGGACGCTGCCGTTTCGCGATCGGCTGGGGGAAGTTGCCGGGGTGATCGGCGGCTGGGTCGATGTCACCGAACGTAACGCGCTGTTGCAGGAGCTGCAGCTGGCCAAGGACACCGCAGACAAAGCCAACCGCTCCAAAAGTGAGTTTCTCGCCAGCATGAGCCATGAGATCCGCACGCCGCTGCACGCCATCATTGGTTTGCTGGAGCTGGAAACCCGCTCGCAGCCGTGTGAGACGCTGTCAGAGAATATTCGCGTCGCCTACAGTTCGGCGCGTGCGCTGCTGTCGCTGATCGGCGATATCCTCGATCTGTCAAAGATCGAATCTGGCCAGTATCAACCCACGCCGGAAACCGTTTACCTGCCGGATGTGATCGATCAGGCGGTGACGCTGTTCCGCAACAAGGCCGAAAGCAAAGGGATCGATCTGCGCGTAGAGATGGACATCGCGGCCTACTGGGTACAGACCGATCCGCTGATGATCAACCAGATCCTGTCTAACCTGTTGAGTAACGCCATTAAATTTACCGATCGCGGCAGCGTAACCGTGGTGCTGATGCAGGGGATTGGCCAGGAAGAGGAAGGTTGTGAGTTCGTCATTGAAGTGAGCGATGACGGCTGCGGCATGACCGAGGAGCAGCAGCAGGCGATCTTTGAGCCATTTGTCCAGGTCGGTGAACGTCAGCAGCAGCAGATTGGCACCGGTCTTGGCCTGAGCATCTGCCGCAATCTGGCAGAGCTGCTGGATGGCGAACTGATTGTGGAGAGTACGCCAGGTGAAGGATCGGTGTTCTCCTTCTACTTCCGCGCGCCGGCCGGCGAACCGCGCGATCAAACCCAACCGCATCTGTCACAGCCGCTGGTCACCGACAAGCTGTCAGTGCTGGTGATTGATGATCATGCGCCTAATCGCCTGCTGCTGGGTAAACAGCTGGAGCTGGCGGGCCATCAGGTGGTGGTGAGCGAAAGCGCCGTCGAAGCGCTGAAACTGTGGCAGCAGGATCCGCTGCGCTTTGACTTGATCATTACCGACTGCAATATGCCCGGTATGAACGGGTTTGAATTTGCCCAGGCGCTGCGCCAGCATGAACGCCACCATCATCTGCCGCCGATCACGCTATACGGCCTGACCGCCTCCGCCGAGCAGCACATCATGCAGCGCTGCCTGCAGGCTGGCATGAATGACTGTCTGTTCAAACCGCTTAATCTGGATACGTTGCTGGCGCAAATCACCCACTGTCCGCGCCGCACGCCAAACGCGCCTGACAGCGAGCCCGCAGCCATGACCGGGCAACCTGTTGCTGACACCGCCGTCGCCGCGCTGCCGGCCCCTGTGGCGGTTCCGACTTTTGCGCCGCTGCTGATGCAGCTGGCTGAGCGCGATCCCGCCAGCTGCATCACCCTGCTGGAAAGTATTCGCACCAGCCACGATGAATTGCTGGCGGCGCTGCAGCAAACCACTGATGCTCACGCGCTGTCACAGCTTGGCCATAAGCTGAAAGGCGGTGCCAGTATTCTTAACGCCAGCGCGCTGATGGAGCTGGGGCGCAAGCTGGAGAAACACCAGCAAGAAGGACACGATGTCGCGCAGCTGATTGCCGCGATCGCGTGCGAGATAAACACCGTCAATGAAACATTAATTATCTTTGAACAATATCGGCTGAAAAATCAGCAGGTTTTATAAAAACATAATCTTATCAAGACATTTCTCGGTTCGCCGGGATAAGCCGCCAGACATAATGTCCGCCAGCGCCATCATATCGGTGTCGTAAAAGGGAGATCTATGTTTAATGCAAAAATTCTCATCGTTGATGAGCATCGCCTTGTTGCGGCTGGGGTGCAGGCTTTATTATTAATGAATGGCTTTAATTGTGTCACTACAGCAAACACAATTAATGATGGTATTGACGATGTTATTCATCAGCACATCGACATCCTGATTTTAGATCCTGATTTCAAAGAGAAAAATGGCATCGCCTTTTTACGCGATATCGTAAAATCTAAAACCTGGATGAAAGTCATTCTGCTCAGTCAGAGCAGTAACAATCACCTGCTTATACAATCGCTTAGTCAGGGCGCTAACGGTTTCGTGTCGAAATACGATCCGATTCAGACGCTGATCGCCGCCATTGGCTGCGTATTTAACAATGTAAATTATCTGCCCGTCGATATTCTTGACCGGCGCCAGCGCTATGTTAATGAACAGGATATGCTGTCGCGCCTGACCGAGCGGGAAACGCTTATTTTACGTCAGCTGGCGCAGGGAAAATCCAATAAAATCATTGCCTGTGAATTAGGATTAAATAACAAAACCATCAGTACTTATAAAACTAAAATTTTTCAAAAGCTCGAATCAAAGAATCTGGTCGATATTATCGAACTGGCACGGCGAAACGGTGCCTGCTGAAGCCAAAATCAAGACCAGTCTTGCGGATTAATTCGACTGAGGCATGGCATCATCACCTCGTCCTCACCCGGGATTGTTATAGAGATTGAGTCATACAGGAATTTATAACCACAGAGCTAATTTATTAGCCCAATCTTCATGCCATTACAGGGCGCGCAGGTTTCTTCCCGTGCCTGGCGAAAGTGGTCCGATACTTTCGTCTGCGACTTGCCGCCCTGCTTTTTTTTGATGTTTCTCACAGGCTGAGCGCCGCAAATTTCCAGCCCGCACTTTTCCCGCTAGAGTTCACTCATCCGACCACTCACTGAGTAAGTGATCATGACTGAGCGTTATCCGCATCTGTTTGCCCCGCTGGATCTGGGCTTTACGCAACTGAAAAACCGTTTCCTGATGGGCTCAATGCACACCGGTCTGGAAGAGCATGCTGATGGCGCTCAGCGCCTCGCTGCCTTCTACGCCGAGCGCGCCCGGGAAGGCGTTGCGCTGATTGTGACCGGCGGCATCGCGCCCAATGCGCAGGGCGTGGTGGCGCAGGGCGGAGCCATGCTTACAGACGAAACCCAGTGCGGCTGGCACCGCCAGATAACCGATGCGGTACATGCACAGGGGGGCAAAATTGCGCTGCAGATTCTGCACGCCGGACGTTACAGCTATCAGCGCGATCTGGTGGCGCCCTCGGCGTTACAGGCGCCCATCAACCCGTTTACACCGCAGGCACTGAGCGAAGCGCAGATTGAACAAACCATCGCGGATTTCGCGCGCTGCGCCCGGCTGGCGCAGCAGGCCGGTTACGACGGTGTCGAAATCATGGGTTCCGAAGGCTACCTGATTAATCAGTTCCTGGTCGCCCATACCAATCAGCGCGACGACGGCTGGGGCGGTGATGTGGCGCGGCGGCAGCGCTTTGCACTGGAAGTGACGCAGGCGGTGCGCGCCGCCGTCGGCGAAGCCTTCATCATTATTTTCCGCCTGTCGATGCTCGA
>NZ_VOQX01000121.1:0-11275 GCF_016643525.1 Pantoea sp. Morm
TGTGGCGAGTTGCCTGATCGAGGTTAACGGCTTGTTACAGAGGAACTTGAGGTGCGCGAGATCACAAAATGGTTAACTGATTGAATAGCGTGATCATAAGAGCGCTTATTGTCACCGGCCTTACCCTGCCCCCTTTCTGACCGCTCTGGTGTTAACTTCCATGACAGTCGCTACGTCACGCTTTCGGCCTTCAGTTCGCCGTCCGGAAGCGTCCTGAAAGGGAATATGGCGCAAGCGCTGGTTCCTTTGTGTTGTGCTAACAGCGGACGTACTCGCCCCACGTATAGTGCATTTCTAAGCTGCCCACGCACAGAGCCTAAAAATTTGCTGCAAGATGCCGATACATGAACTTCTTAATCAATATATGAAGGACCATATATGTACTTCGTACGCTCTTTAATTCGTCTGCTTTCTTTGCTGTCTCTCCTGCCGTTTTCTTGCGTCCAGGCTGCAGATATGCCCGAATTAACAGGTGTCATCACGAATCCCTTTTCCGTTACCCGCATCCACGATCGGGTAAATTTCATGGTGTCGTTAAACTTCAATAACGGAAAAACGGCGCAACAATGGCGGTCGATTGATTGCAAACAGGGCAAAGCACAGCTCCTGTATAAGGATCTGTTAAATGATAAGGGCTTTACCATCGCTCGTTATTACGGTAACAGCTATCTCCGGTATGCGCCTGCACAGGATGATCAGCAAATTACCGCAGACGATATTCACAAGGTGTGCAAACTCCCCATAAAAGAGGCTCAGTGGGAAAAGTTATCAGCCACGTCTGAAATCGGCACCACCAAACTGGTCGATGTGAATAGCATTCAACACACTGGCGATATTTTATCGGTTCGTCTGGGATATGATTACGCAGATATCATCTGGGAACCGCCTTACGATGCGCCGCTGGGATTAAAAACAGAACACTACCTGTACAACTGTAAAACCCATCAGGGTGCTGTAATTGCTGCCATGAATTTCGACAGCGAGGGGCGCGTTACAGATTCACTCATCACTGCTGATCTTGTTCGCCGCAAAAGTAGCTTCAAAATTGATACTCAGATGACACAACGTTTCGATCAGCTCTGCCAGTTACCCGCAGGAAAAAAGTTTACCGCTGAAGGACATTTTGTGTCCGCTGCGAATAAGCCAGCATCCACGTTGATGGGGCCATTAATGCCAGACCTGAGTAAAAATAATTCGCAGTGGCTGGATAAGTATTCTCTTTCTGCTGAAATTGAACGGCAGGCACAAGCACTGATTAAACCCTGGGCGCTGCCACGCTTCAAACAAATCCGTTATACCGAAGTAAGCACGCTCGGTAAGGTTGAAGTGCAGCTGGATGCACAGCCAAATGGTTATGTACGTAAGCTGGAAGATTACGGTATCTGGAAGGTGCAACGTTTGACGCTGGCTAATCAGTTGCAGCTTAAGTTCACCATGTCCATCAGCACAGGCGCATCACTCCTTAATAAGTTGCAGACGGATCTGCGTTTTCCGCTAGTAACGGGTCAACAATATCAGGCGCAATGGGAAAGTATTGACTCCGATAAGAAAATTACGTCTTCACGGTTACGCTGCAAGGTAACCTCGATGGGAGACGCAAAGAGCATTGCGGATGAATTTAGCGGCAAATATCTCTTAGTCGAGTGTCAGCAAACTGATTCAGGACAAGCGGGTAGCCGTGTCAGACTCGCCTGGCTGCAGGATCTCAATGTGTTCGTCACCGTTGCTATGCAGGTAGGTGATAAGCCGGAAAGCCTGGTGAAACTGGAAAATGTAAGTGTAATACGTTAATCAGCAGGCAGGCACACAGCATTTATTATTTATGGTATCTGAAATGAGTGAATTTAAAGATTTTGAGCTTGTAAAGGAATCACTGTTAGAGTTTATTAAAAAAAAGGAAGTAAAAGCCAGATTTGCCCATGTCGTGGCCAATGAGTACAACGACTGGGAAAAATGGTTTCAAATTGAGTTTGAATATTTCCTTTTGAATGAGAAGGGTTTTCACACCAGAAGGGAGTTGAAGGCGAAATCTGATCAAAGAAGCAAACTCAATCGTTTTTACATGTTTGTCGATTTGATTTTCAGAAAACCTAATACTGCCAAGGATCAGTACATCTACCTTGAATTTAAGCGGGCAATAAAAGCGACAACGTTAGTCAAAGGAATGTTGCACGACATATCCAAAGTGAATTCGATCGTTAAATCACACTACATTGAGACTGAAATTAAGCAGCGCTCATTTTGGTGTGTGGGTTTTTATCACTCTTTCCATAATTTGACGGTTGACCGTGCACAGGAAGAGATCAAGCAATACTCCAAAAGCTTTCACGAACCGGTGTATCTATGCTCGTGCCGGGGCGCATCACATTATGATGAATGCCCAAAAATCGGCGTAGTCATCATCTGACAGGTCTGTTTCCTGCGTACCTGAACCTTGCATAACTGACTCATCACAGCATCGCGCGAAAAGTATTCGTTGCCTATTGCAACTATGACTTATCGTTGCGATGCTGATTGGGCTGACCCGCTACGTTTAAATTATTTCAAGGGTGATAAAGATTAATTTCATGGTGCTCCTGACCAGGCATTAACGATTAATCCTGCGCCGGAAATAAACAGAATGACGTCTATCAGCACGGCAAATTGTGTGACTGACAGTCTCTGGACTATCACCTTCGTACTCAGAGTGCCCAGCATAATGCCACTGCCCACTAACACACCGGTGAGCACAACCTGCATTGAGAGCGCCTGCTGGAAGGCGAACGTACTGACCTTGCTGAAATATAACAGCAAGGCACTCGATGCTTCCGTGCCAATAAACGCGCCACGGCTCAATCCATAGGCGGTAAAAATCAGCACGCTCACCGGTCCGGTGGAGAGAACCAGTCCGGTCAGAAAACCCACCACGCCACCACAAAGCCCTAACTGCTTTATCGAGAGCGTCCAGTGACTGTTTTTCAGGTTGCGTCTGACCAAAATCATCACCCAGAAAAACAGACCCAGCGCGCCATCAATGATCCAGGCGGGTAAAGAGAGCAGCACATGCGCGCCTAACGACGCAGCTGGCACGCCAGGCAGGCTATAGGCCAGAGTGGCGCGCCAGTCGATTTCACGCCACCAGACCGCGATGCGCGAGAGATTTCCCAGGATTGCGGCGATAGCCATGACTGGCATCGCCACTCTGGGGCCGAAATTGCTGACCATTAGCGGCAGCAGCAGTAACGAAGAACCGGTGCCGATGATGCCACTCAGCGCCCCGGAGAGGATCGCGATCAGCGTCAAAAAGAGATAATCACCCACTGAGTTTCCTCATTTTCAACGGCAAAGCACGCATGTTAATGAGGGCAATTCGATCATAATATCGATAAATATTGCCCATCACTGATACTAAAAGTCACAGATGAAAAAACGTAACCTGCCGCCGTTGAATGCATTGCGGCTGTTCGAAACGGCCGCGCACGCCAACAGCCTGAGCGACGCGGCTGAGGAATTAGGGGTGACCCACGGTGCCGTTAGCCGTCAGATCAAATTGCTTGAAGAGTGGCTGGGACAACCGTTATTTGAACGCCAGGGACAGCGCAGCGTGGCGGCGGAACATGCCCGGGCTTTTGCCGCAGAGATCAGCACCGCTTTTGACATCATCAGCGATGCTGCGGTGCGCTTTGGCAAAACACCCAACACCCGCACGATACGCGTCAATGCGCAAACCACCTTTGCGATGCACTGGTTGATCCCGCGCCTGCCGGCATTCCACAGCCAATATCCCGACATTGAAATCTCGGTATCCACCTCAAACAGTTCGGAGGTGAAAGGGCTATCTGGCTTTGACGTATTGATTCGCCGGGATGCGCTGAACAAACCTGAATGGCGTTACTTTGAGAAGAAAGCGTTATTTGAGGAAAAGCTCACCCTGATTGCCGCGCCGAAACTGTTAGCCACAAAAGCGCTGAACACCCCTGCAGACCTGGCAACCCACGTTGTCGTGTTATCCAGTACGCGGTCAGGCGAGTGGGAACGGTGGATGAAGCAGGCTGGCGTCGGGGAGGTGCGCCCGGAACGTTTTCAGCGATTCGAACACAATTATATTAGTCTGCAGGCGATTATTGATGGCGTCGGTGTGGGTATCGGTGGAATACAAATGCTGGGACATGATCTGCAGGGCAACCGGCTTGTCACCCCGTTAGCTGTTGAGGCGAAGGGAAGCCGCTACGTGGCGTTAATTGCGCCTGACGTGGATAAATCATCGTCGCTAAACCGCTTTGTCGCATGGCTGGAACGGGAAGCATGCGGTTAATACCCGCCTGGTCGCTGCCAGAGGGGTATATCGGGGCTTTTTCTGCAGGCACTACGGTGCGGGCTCCACCACTTCCTGGCGCGGACGGAACACATGATCGCTGCCCTGCGCCAGCAAACGCTGCAGCAGCTGCTGGCCGCCGCGATCGTCCGCCTGGGCAAACAGCCGCTCGGCTTCGGTGATCGGCGTCGCCCACAGCAGATTTGGCCGATCGCCGTCGCGCTTCGGCAGCCGCAGTTGCGCGTTTTCGCCCGCCAGCCCGTTGGCCAGCAGGAAGCTTTCAAAGCCGACCGGCGCAACTTCCGACGCCAGCGTGTGCCCTTCGCCAATCCACGTCAGCCGCGCCCATGGCAGATGAGCAAACTCCGCCAGCGCGCTGGCCATCTGCACCGCGTTGGTCTCGGTCATCACTTCGCCATCCACCGCCATCGCCAGCTCTACACGCCGGTACTGCGGTGCCAGCTCGTCAAACAGGTAATCCACCTGCGGCATCGGCCGGATACTCATGCCGAGCGTGAAGAAATACCACACGCCGTTATGCCAGTGCTGCGAAATCGCCATTGGCGGCCAGTTGCCCTGATCGATGGCGTAATATTTTACCGACTCACCAAACTGCGCCTGGTAACGTTGCAGCAGCTCGCTCTGCACGCGATCCCACTGCTGGCCATCGTGCCAGTCACGCCAGAAATGACGCTGCTGTTCGGCGCGCGCGTAGTAATCGTTGGTGGAGGCTGAGCCGAGCGGCGCGGTGAGACGGTTCTCTTTGATGCAGCCCGCCGAGAAGCTGACCTGCTTGTCCTGATACAGGCTCCAGCCGGGGATCACCGCCAGCAGCTGGCCGTAATACCACAGCGCGGCACCGTCGTCGCTGGGCTCCCACAGAATCTGCAGGCCGGCCGGATCGAGCATCGGCTCCGCTTCCAGCGTGCGGCAATAGCTGGCGCTGAGCAGCGGCGCAATACCCTGCTCCATCGCTTCGCGATCTTCCTGCGCCGGTGCCGGCAGCAGATTGCGCAACCAGCAGCCGCGCACGGCGTACTGACTGCGGAACAGGTCGTTCGGCCAGATATAAAAATAGGCGGTACGCGCATCCTGTTCGACGATGGCGGTTAAAGTGTGTTGCTGATTCGGCACCTCAGCAATCAGAGGTTGGTGTGTCATAACGCCTCGACAATGCCTGGAGGGATCCATTTTCCCCGAGAATAGAGCAGGATCGGCACTCGCGCCATGTGACACAAGGGTAAAACTCTCAAAGTGCGCCAGGCCATCGTTCAGCCCGGCTTAAGAATGGCAGGGGCAGCGGCGGCGAAGCTTCAGATTTTTTTGCGATTCTTTTACCGCTTCGCATGCTATTGTCAGCGCACTCTTCTGTTGCGGAGCTGTCGTCATGGTGCTGCAAACCCTCGATCTCAATCTGCGCGAAATCGTGATTCTCGCCCTGCTGCTGTGGCTGTTTGTCCGCTATACGTGGGTGATGGCAGCCCTGACGCTGATCGTCGCTGCCATCGCGCTGCTGGTGCTGCTGCCGCTGGATATCTACTACACGCTGGTGCCGCTGGCGCTACTGGGCGTTGGCCTGGGCATGCTGCTGCATCACTATCAGCAACGCCAGCTCCTGCTGAAACGCGAGGCGCGCACGCCGCGCAGCTACACCAGCAAGCAGGATGAATTTCACCTGTAACGCGGATCGCGCCCCATGCGCTGCATGGCACGCGCCCAGGCGCCACGCTGAATTGACCAGCGCAACAGGGCGGCAATCAACGCGATCTGCTTATCAATCCGCCATTGCGTCACTGACCCGATCGGCTGTTGCATCAGCTGTTGCGCCCAGTCGGGCAGCAGACCACAGCCAGCCCGCAGCATGACGCGCATCGCCGGTTTCGCCTGCCAGCTGGGTGCCGGCGCGTTAAGCAGCAGCTGCATCACTTCGTGAGTGCGCGCATCGTAAACCAGCTCTGCCCGCATCGCCTGTAAATAGGCCTCAACCGCCTCTACGCTTTTCGGCACCTGCTGCGCGCCAAGCGCTTCCGCCACACGCGCCGCTTCGGCGTAATAACGATCGCGATCGGCGAGGCTGAGCTGCGGATTTTTGTAACGCAGATGCGCGGCCAGGAAGCGGCTGGTTTCTGCAACGTGCACCCAGGTGAGCAGATGCGGATCGCTGGCGGCATAAGGTTTGCCGGTGTTATCGATGCCGGTGACGCGCAGATGGATGCGTTTAACCCGCTCAATCAGGGTATGCGCATCGGCGGTGTTGCCGAAGGTGGTGACCGCGATGAACTGGCTGGTGCGCCGCAGCCGGCCGAGCATATCCTGGCGGAAACTGGAGTGATCCCACACGCCCGCCAGCGCCGCCGGATGCAGCATCTGTAGCATCAGCGCGCTGATGCCGCCGCACAGCATCGCTGGAAAGTCGCCGTGCACCTGCCAGATGATGTGGTCAGGGCCGAACAGGCCGGGATCGCCCGGCGGTTGAGAGATGTCAAATTCGTTGAGCGACAGGCCGTTAAGGCGAAAGACCTGCTGTTCGATGCGGTGGCGGAGATTCATTTGTTCGTTCTTGCGCTAATGACCTTTCCCTCACCCCAGCCCTCTCCCGCGCGCGGGAGAGGGGGCAGTCCGCTGAAGCTGGCAGGTCAGAGGATAATATCCGCTAAAAGTCGGTTTGATCGTTTCCCTCTCCCGCCGGGAGAGGGTTAGGGTGAGGGAAACCAGGATAACAAACCCTCAATTACAAATAATCGAACTGCGCATCCTGGGTTCTGACCGAATCCAGACCGATCATCACGTTGAATTTGCCCGGCTCGGCGACGTGCTGCATCTTCTGATTCCAGAACTTCAGCGCATCGACATCAATCTTAAAGCGCACGGTCTGCGACTCGCCGGCCTTCAGCATAATGCGCTGGAAGCCGCGCAGCTCCTGCACCGGACGGCTGATACTGGCGACCGGATCGTTCAGGTACAGCTGCACCACCGTGGCACCATCGCGTTTGCCGGTATTCGTCACCGTCACGCTGGCTTCCACCGTGCCGTTACGCGGCATGGTCGGCGCAGACATCTTCACCGGTGACACGCTGAACTGGGTATAGCTCAAACCATAACCAAACGGATAGAGCGGACCGTTGACCGCGTCGTAGTAGTGCGAGGTGTACTTGTTCGGCTTCTCGAAATTGTACGGACGGCCGGTTGGCAAATGATTGTAATAAATTGGAATCTGCCCGACCGAGCGCGGGAATGACACCGGCAGTTTGCCTGATGGGTTGTAATCACCGAACAGCACATCGGCGATGGCGTTACCGCCCTCGGTACCGCTGAACCAGGTCTCCAGCATCGCATCCGCCATGCGGTCCTCATTCACCAGCGCCAGCGGACGGCCATTCATCAGCACAATCACCAGCGGTTTCCCGGTGGCTTTCAGGGCCGCCAGCAGCTTCTGCTGGCTCGGCGGGATCACCAGGTCGCTGCGGCTCGACGCTTCATGCGCCATGCCCTGCGCCTCGCCCACGGCCGCCACTACCACGTCCGCTTTTTTCGCCTGCGCGACCGCTTCGTCAATCAACTGCTGTGGCGAACGGGCATCGACGCTGACCGCCTGCTCATACAGGTTGAGGAAGTTCTGGATACCTTTGTTATCAGAAATATTGGCCCCTTTGGCATACAGCACGGTGCCTTTGCCGGCCATGGCGCTGCGCATGCCCTGCAGCAGCGAGACAGATTGCTTCGCCACGCCCGCAGCCGACCAGCTGCCCATGATATCGCGCTGGCTATCGGCCAGCGGTCCCACCAGCGCCACGGTGGCCTCTTTCTTCAGCGGCAGGGTTTCATGCCAGTTTTTCAGCAGCACCATACTGCGGCGCGCCACGTCGCGCGCTTCCGCCCGGTGCAGGCGGCTTTCCGCATTGGTGTCCTGCGGATCGCTGCCTTTCGGACCGAGATGGCTGTACGGGTCGTTGAACAGGCCCATGTCATATTTAACGTTGAGCACGTGACGGGCCGCATCGTCGATTTCCGCCATGCTCACCGCGCCGCTTTTCACCAGTCCCGGCAGGTATTTGCTGTAATACTCGTCGCTCATGCTCATGTCGATGCCGGATTTCAGCGCAATGCGCACGGCATCCTGCGGATCGCTGGCGACGCCGTGTTTGATTAACTCTTTGATGGCACCGTGATCGCTGATGGTGATGCCTTTGAATTTCCAGTCGTTGCGCAGAATATCTTTCAGCAGCCAGCTGTCGGCGGTGGCCGGGGTGCCGTTCAGCGAGTTGAGCGCCACCATCACGCCGCCGCTGCCGGCATCCAGCGAAGCTTTATACGGCGGCAGATAATCCTGGAACAGGCGCTGCGGGCTCATGTCGACGGTGTTGTAATCGCGACCGCCTTCCACTGCGCCGTAAGCTGCAAAGTGCTTAACGCTGGTCATGATGGCGTAGCGGTCGGCTGCGCTCTTGCCCTGCATGGCTTTGACCATCGCACTGCCCATCTGCGACGTGAGATAGGTATCCTCGCCAAACCCTTCAGAGCCGCGGCCCCAGCGCGGTTCGCGCGACACATCCACCATCGGCGCCCAGGTCATGTTGAGGCCGTCGTCTGCCGCTTCATAGGCTGAAATGCGTCCCACTTCGCTAACGGCTTGCAGATCCCAACTGGCGGCGAGGCCAAGCGGAATCGGAAAAATAGTGCGCTGGCCGTGCACCACGTCATAGGCAAAGAACAGCGGCACCTTCAGGCGGCTGAGCTGCATGACCTGATCCTGCATGGCGCGGATATCCGGACGCGTTACCGTATTGAAAATCGCCCCGACCTGGCCGTGCTGAATCATGTCGCGAATCGCCTCTTTCGGCGTATCCGGACCGACGCTGATCAGGCGCATCTGCCCGATCTTTTCATCCAGCGTCATTTTGCTCAGCAGCTGATTAACAAAGGCGTCGCGCGCCTGTTCCGTCATTGGATGGGGGCCGAACAGATCGTCCGCAAACGCGGGTTGCACGGCAAGGGAAACAGCGAGGCTAACAGAGTAAATCCATTTCATCAGGTCGGGTTCTCTTAAGTAACTGCGCAATATCGAAATAACCGGGGCAGTGTGCCACAAGATGAGGATAGCAGGTAGCCGCCATTGTCACACTGCGCCCCCGTGGCCGACGCGTGCTACAGTAGAAACGCCACGTTAACGACAAGGATAGGCTAATGAATAACAACACCTCACACCCTGCCCTGCTGTCCGAGCTGCGCCGTCTGGTCGGCGCATCACAGCTGCTGACCGACGCGGAGCAGACCGCACGCTATCGTAAGGGTTTCCGTTCCGGCGAAGGCGATGCGCTGGCGGTGGTTTTCCCCGGCTCGCTGCTGGAGCTGTGGCGCGTGCTGCAGGCGCTGGTACAGGCCGATGCCATCGTGCTGATGCAGGCCGCCAATACCGGCCTGACCGAAGGTTCAACGCCCAACGGCAACGATTACGATCGCCCGGTGGTGATCATCAGTACCCTGCGTCTCGACAAACTGCAGCTGATCGACGGCGGCAGGCAGATTCTCGCCTTCCCCGGCAGCACACTGTATCAGCTGGAGAAAACCCTCAAACCGCTCGGGCGCGAGCCGCACTCGGTGATTGGCTCCTCGTGCATCGGCGCCTCGGTGCTGGGCGGCATCTGCAATAACTCCGGCGGCTCGCTGATCAAACGCGGCCCGGCCTACAGCGAAATGGCGCTGTTTGCGCAGGTGGACGCCGACGGCAAGCTCCGGCTGGTCAACCATCTGGGCATCGACCTCGGTCATTCGCCGGAAGAGATTCTCGGCCGGCTGGACGACGAGCGCTGGCAGCCGGATGATGTGCGCTGGGATGCGCGCCACGCGTCCGACCACGAATACGCCGAGCGGGTGCGGGACATTCATGCCGATACGCCGGCGCGTTTCAACGCCGACCAGCGGCGCCTGTTTGAGGCGTCAGGCTGCGCCGGCAAACTGGCGGTGTTTGCCGTGCGGCTCGACACCTTCCCCACCGAGCCGAAGCAGCAGGTGTTTTACATTGGCACCAACGACCCGGCGACGCTCGGCGAGCTGCGTCGCCACATACTGGCGGAGTTTACCCATTTACCCGTCGCCGGTGAGTACATGCACCGCGATATTTTCGACATCGCCGAGGTCTACGGCAAAGACACCTTTGTGATGATTGATAAACTCGGCACCGACAAGATGCCGCTGTTTTTCACCCTCAAAGGCCGGATTGATGCCTGGCTTAGCAAGCTGAGCTTCGTTAAGCCGCACCTGACCGATCGCCTGCTGCAACGCATCAGCCGCTGGTTCCCGGCACACCTGCCGAAGCGCCTGAAGCAGTATCGTGACAAATACGAGCATCACCTGATGCTGAAGATGTCCGGCGACGGCGTGGCCGAAGCGCAGGCGTATCTGCAGGAGTATTTCCGCGAAGGCGGCGGTGAGTTCTTTGCCTGCGACGCCAAAGAGGGCGCGCACGCCTTTCTGCATCGTTTTGCCGCAGCCGGTGCCGCCGTGCGTTATCACGCGGTGCACGCTGACGAAGTGGAGGATATTCTGGCGCTGGACATTGCGCTGCGCCGCAACGATCAGGAGTGGTTTGAGCGCCTGCCGCCGGAGTTTGATAACGATCTGATTCATCGCCTTTACTACGGCCACTTCTTCTGCCACGTGTTCCATCAGGATTACATTGTGAAGAAAGGCGTAGATGCCCATGCGCTGAAGGAGAAGATGATGGCGATCCTCGCGGCGCGCGGCGCGGAGTATCCGGCAGAGCATAACGTTGGCCATCTGTATGCGGCCAAACCGCAGCTGCAGGCGTTTTATCGCCAGCTCGATCCGACCAATACCTTTAACCCGGGCATCGGGAAAACCAGTAAGCAGAAAGGCTGGGCGGTGAAAGCCTGAAGGAATTAACGCTGTCCCGGTGGCCATAAATGGCCACCCTACAACCGTCGGGTCGGCATTGATGCCGCCCTCGTATTTACGATCACG
>NZ_VOQX01000122.1:0-11043 GCF_016643525.1 Pantoea sp. Morm
ACGACGAGGGCGTGATGGTCAGGAAGGTGGATATCAGCGGGAAGCTGAGCGTAAAAGGACTCAGCCTGAAGGCGGGCAAGGCGTTCAGGGGAGAGCGTGTCGGGCTGAAGGAGACGGGGGAAGACGGTTATTACGAGGTGTGGTGGTACAGCACAAAAGTGGGGGTGATCGACCTGAAGAAAAAGTCGATCACCATGGGTAAAGGATGTTAAAAAGTGTTCACTATGTCCCCGAACACCTGTCTGCCATGTCCCCGGACTGTACACTGCGGGAGAGGGTTGGGGTGAGGGCCAGCGCGCACCCAACCCACTATAAATCCTGCGAATACACCTTCACCTGCACCTCAGGAAACTCCAGCGCATCACACTGATACTGCCAGCCGAAACGCTCGTAGTAGCCGCCAAACGTCGACCACAGCCACACCGTTGCATAGCCGCGCTGGCGGGCATAGTCCAGCACGTGCTGCTGCAGGGCGGCACTCAGCCCCTGCCCGCGCGCCGCTTCATCCACATACAGCGCGGCAACCCACGGATAGAGATCCTGACGGCTAATCAAATCGCAGCGCCAGAACCCTACCGTGCCGTGCGGCACGTCATCCTCGTCCAGCGCGACAAAGGTCACCGGAAACGCGGCACCGTTCAGGCTACTGCGTACAATGCTGTCGTAAAACGCGCGCGAGGTGCCGTCACCAAACGCCTGCCACAGCCAGTCGGTGATCTGGCTGGCGTGATGCGGCACGCTGCTGAGCGGCACGATGCGCATCAGTTCAGCTCCAGCGCCAGCAGTTCCTGAATGGTCTGCGCACGGCGAATCTCACGCGGCACGCCCTGCTCAAACAGCACTTCCGGGATCAGCGGACGGCTGTTGTAGTTGGAGGACATTGATGCGCCGTAAGCGCCGGTATCATGGAACACCAGATAATCGCCGACCTGTGCCGCTGGCAGCGCGCGGGTTTCCACTTTGCCGCCTTCCCGCTGGGTAAACACATCTCCCGACTCACAGAGCGGCCCGGCCACCACGCTCTCCACATGCGCGTCAGCCGGCGCGCTGCCATCGGCAGGCAGCAGCGAAATATGGTGATAGCTGCCGTACATCGACGGACGCATCAGATCGCTGAAACCGGCATCCACCAGCACAAAGTGACGGCTGCCCATCTGCTTCACCGCCCGCACCTGCGACACCAGTACGCCCGACTCTGCCACCAGGAAACGGCCCGGCTCGATCTCCAGCTTCACCGCATGGCCGAGGTGCGCCGCGATACGCTCGCGCGCGCCGTTCCACAGGCCGTAATAGTGCTGCGTATCAATCGCCTCCTCGCCAAAGCGATAAGGAATTGACAGCCCGCCACCCGCCGAGATGGCCTGCAGGTCCTGGCCAAAGGCCACTACCTGGTCGACCATCGCGTCGCACACCTGCTGCAGATGGCCATAATCGACGCCGGAGCCAATGTGCATATGTAGCCCCACCAACTGCAGGCCATGCTGCTGAATCGCCGCCAGCGCCAGCGGCAGATCGCTGTGCCAGATTCCGTGCTTACTGTTTTCGCCGCCGGTATTGGTTTTCTGGCTGTGACCGTGGCCAAAGCCCGGATTAATGCGCAGCCAGACGCTGTGACCCGGCGAAACCGCGCCGAGCTGATGCAGCATATCTACTGAGCCGGCATTCACCGGCACCTTCAGCTCGGCGATGCGCGCCAGCGTCGGTGAGTCCAGCACATCGGCGGTGAACACAATATCCTCGCCGCCCGGCTGAAAACCGGCAGCCAGCGCACGTTCGATCTCGCCGAGCGAAACCGAATCGACCTTGACGCCGGCAGCGTGCATCAGGCGCAGAATATGAATATTTGAGCAGGCCTTTTGCGCAAAGCGCACCACGTCAAACGCGCTGAGCTGCGCAATACGCTGCTGAATGATTTCGGCATCGTAAGCCCAGAACGGGCCGCTGTAGCGCTGCGCCAGCGGCAGCAGATTTGTGGCGTTAAGCGCCGTCTGGGAATCGTTAAGTGGACGTGGCATGAGCATTCTCCTGAGTCGTTGCTGTCATTTAGCCACAGCACAGTGATGCAGAAAAATATCTGTTTAAGCATCAGCTATGCAAATATGATATGGATGACATGGAGGCGACGATGGCAAAAATTAACTGGCGGCATATCGAAATCTTTCACGCGGTGATGACCAGCGGCAATCTGACCCAGGCTGCCACGCTGCTGCATACCTCGCAGCCAACGGTGAGCCGCGAGCTGGCGCGGCTGGAGCAGCAGTTGGGCTTACAGCTGTTTGAGCGGGTGCGCGGCCGCCTGCAGCCCACCGTGCAGGGGCTGCGGCTGTACGAAGAGGTGCAGCGCTCGTGGTACGGTCTGGATCGCATCATGGATGCCGCCGAAGGGTTGCGCAATTTCCGCCAGGGCGAGCTGTCCATCGCCTGCCTGCCGGTCTTTTCCCAGTCGCTGTTGCCGCCATTGCTGCAGCCGTTTTTACAGCGCTATCCGCAGGTGAGCCTGAATATTATTCCGCAGGAGTCGCCGCTGCTGGAGGAGTGGCTGTCGGCGCAGCGCTACGATCTCGGTCTGACCGAAACCCAGCATGCACCCGCCGGGACTGAACGCCTGGCACTGCTGACCTGTGATGAAGTGTGTGTGCTGCCGCCGCAGCATCCGCTGTGTCAGCGGGCGGTGCTGACGCCGCAGGATTTTCACGGTGAAAACTATGTCAGCCTGTCGCGCAGCGATAGCTATCGTCAGTTGCTGGATGCGCTGTTCCATGAGCAGCAGGTGGAGCGGCGGCTGGTGCTGGAGACGCACAGCGCCGCGTCGGTGTGCGCGATGGTGCGCGCCGGGGTGGGTATTTCGATTGTTAATCCGCTGACGGCGCTGGATTACGCCGACAGCGGCGTGGTGATGCGCCGCTTCAGTATTGCCGTGCCGTTCACGGTGAGCCTGGTGCGGCCGCAGCATCGACCGGCATCGGCGCTGGTCGATCACTTCTGCGACCACCTGCAGCAGCAGGTGGCCACCTTTACGCAGCGCATCGCCCAGCGTCTGGCTTAAGCGCGCACCGTCTCGCGCTGACCGCCCGATTTGCGGAAGGTCAGCAGACAAACCACTAATCCCGCTGCCGCCAGCGCTGCCGCCGCGACCGGCACCGCCGTCAGGCCATAGCCTTTATCGATTACTGCGCCGCCCACCCACGCACCGAGTGCGTTACCGACGTTGAAGGCCGAAATGTTGAGCGTCGACACCAGATTTGGCGCGTCTTTACCGTGGCGCACCACGTTAATTTGCAGGCCCGGCACGGTGGCGAAGGTCGCCATTGCCCACAGGAACAGGGTTACCTCTGCCAGCCACAGCGCATGGCTGGTCCAGCTGAACAGCAGCGAGAACACGGCGATCAGCGAGAAGCTGAGGATCAGGCTGAACGACACTTTCCAATCCGCCAGTTTCCCGCCAACAATGTTACCCACCGTCAGGCCAGCACCAATCAGGAACAGCGTCCAGCTGACGCCGCGATCGCTGATGCCGGTCACCTGCAGCAGCAGCGGCGCAATGTAGCTGAACAGCGCAAACATCGCGGCGGCAAAACACACCGTCATCAGCAGCGACAGCCACAGTTTGCCGTTGGCCAGCGCGCTGATTTCGCTCGCCAGGTGCACCGGTTTTTCATCTTTGTTAGTCGGCAGGCTGACAATCAGCGCGATGAACGCGAGAATGCCGATAATCGCCACGCCCCAGAAGGTGGCGCGCCAGCCAAACAGCTGACCAAACCAGGTGCCGAGCGGCACGCCCAGTACGTTGGCCAGCGTCAGACCGGTAAACATCAGCGCCACCGCCGATGCCTGACGGCCCGGCGCCACCAGGCTGGCCGCGACCACTGAACCGATGCCGAAGAACGCACCGTGACACAACGCGGTAATAACGCGCGCCAGCATCAGCAGGTTATAGGTATAAGCCAGCGCACAGAGTACGTTGCCGATGATGAAGATGATCATCAGCAGAATCAGGGTACGTTTACGCGGCAGTTTCGCGGTCAGCAGCGCCATGATTGGCGCGCCGATAGCCACGCCCAGCGCATAGCCGCTGATCAGCCAGCCCGCAGAAGGAATCGACACCTGCAGGTCACCCGCCACTTCCGGCAGTAACCCCATGATGACGAACTCCGTGGTGCCGATGGCGAACGCACTCAGCGCCAGCGCCAGTAATGCAACAGGCATAACACACTCTCCCAAAATAATTTTGCAGGCGGGCCGCACGACGAACGCCGTACGGTTAAGACAGACGCGTATCCCTCCGACAGTGCGGGGATGTTTATTTTTGAACTGCGTCACAGTCTGCTATTAAAGCACAGCCTCTGACTCTCAACCACCCGGGCGGCAGCAAGGCTATTTTGCCTGCGCGGCAATAATCCCGGCGCTAAAAAGTGTCGCTTATGCATCACTGAGACAGGATGGCGATAACAGACTACGCTTGATAACAGGTTGTGATCGCTGTCACAGCGACGGCGCTTTCTGGCGTTAAATCAGGCAGTAAAGGATGGTCGCACATTGCCGATACCCCAATGGATTGCCCGGTAATGCGGCGTCAACACAACAGGGGGACAGAGTTATGCGATGGATCATCGCGCTGGCGATCGGCGGCTTAAGCGGCTGCTCGGTCGGGCACTATGAATACAGCTCAGAAGCGGCCAGGCGCGTCGATATGACCGTCACCGGCATCCCCACCGTGCTCGGCATGGGTGCGCTGGGCACCACTATCCCCCTGACGCGCGAATACAGCCTGACGGCGGCGCACGTGGCCAAATATTCGCTGTATCGGGTGAAGGCCTGGCATCCGGAGTGCGATATCGCCGTGGTTTATCATGCGAATAAAGAAGCCAACCTGCCCCCGCAGTTCCGCAACAGCCATATCGGCGACAACGTTAATCTGTATGGGTATAGCTTTATCTCCGCGCTGCCGGTGGCATCAAGCGGCAAAAACCTGATCAATACGACGCTGAGCAATGACTGGAATAAGGCCAGCTGCGTAGTGGTGGCGGCCAATGCCGGCGTGGTGAAAGGCATGTCCGGCGGCGCGGTATATAACGCCAGCGACGACACGCTGGCCGGGGTGATTGTCGGCTATAGCAGTCGGATTGATGATAATAAGAGCGGCAAAACGTTGTTTAAAGATGTGGCGCTATATGTGCCTTATGCGCGGTTCCAGGCGTGGCTGGATGGGGTGGTGAAGTCTTAGGTCGGGTGCGCGCTGGTGCCCTCACCCCGGCCCTCTCCTACATGGAGAGGGAGAAGCTGCCACATGTTCGCTCGAACGCTTCCCTCTCCCGTTTGAGTAAGAGGATTAAGGTGAGGGAACCCACGGACCTTGCAACTGCACCTGCGGGAACCCGCTGGTCAGAATACGCAGCCCGGCATCGCGCGGGGTGTTGTCTCCTTGCCCCTGAATGCTGACGATATCCTGCGGACAGGCGGAAAACGCCACAAAACAATCCATCTCGGCGCGCAGCACAATATAGTCGCCCGGCTTCGTCACCACCGGCAGCGTCTTCAGCGTAATGCCATCCGGCTGCACCTGAATATTCATAAAAATATTAAACGAGGCCAGATTGCCGTGCGGTAGCGTCACGCCCAGCTCACGCATGCCTTCAAACAGATTGTCATGGCAGTTGCGATGCGGTTCGGTGCAGCCGAGCAGCTCATAACGACGTGCGTCGCAGGCTGCCATGAAGGTGTCGTGCACGCCAGGCGAGGTATCCGCCACCAGCGTCAAAATCGGGTGGCGCTGGCTGGTGATAAAGCTGTCGCCCACTTTGGGATTGAGACGTTGATTCCACACGCGCGTCGCCTCCATACACATATATTCACTCACATCCTCAGCATTGTACGCCCAGCAATCCACCACCTGCGTGCCATGCAGGTTAATCACCTGCACCGCTTCACCTTTCTTCAGGCGCACCGCTTTGCCGTAGCGCGCCGGGATGGTCATCGCTTCACGATGCTGAAATTCAGCCGACATGTTGTTCTCCTGATTAATGCTGCATGGCACGACGATAGCGCGTCATGCGAGATTCAAGGCCGCGCGCCAGCCAGTCGATGACGCTGTTGAGCAGCCAGTAGCAGAGCGCCACAGTGAGATAGATCTCCAGCGGCGCGTAGGTATCCGAAATCGCCTGTCTGGCGGCGTACATAAACTCCTGCACTGAGACAATCGACAGCAGCGCGGAGTCTTTAATCAAACCGATCATCAGCCCGACCAGAGGCGAAAGCATCTGCGGCAGCGTTTGCGGCAGCACCACGTCGCGCAGTTGTTCGCTGCGGCTCAGGCCGAGCACGCGGCACGCTTCCCACTGCCCTTTTGGTAGCGCATCAATGGCCGAGCGGATCACCTGCGCAATGTAAGGCGCGTAATAGAGCGTCAAGGCCAGCACGCCCACCACCGGCGATGACAGCGTGATGTCATATTCCGGCAACACAAAATAGAGCAGATAGATCACTACCAGCAGCGGCAGTGCAAGGGTTAAGCCGCTGTAAAGATTGAGCAACCGTAGCCAGAACCGCGAGGCGCGCATCAGCAGCACGGCCAACAGCGCGCCCCACAGCAGTGAGCAGAACGCCGCCACCAGACAGAGCTGCAAGGTGGCGAGCAGGCCGTCACCGAGCGATGGCAAAGAGGTGATAATGGCCTGCCAATCCATTACGCCAACCTCCGTTTCGCTTCTAAACGACGCGCCGCCGCAATTAACGGCATGGCGATCAGCAGATAACCGGCCGCCACCAGCAGCAGAACCTGCGTGGCTTCGTAGGTGCGGGCGATGACGATTTGTCCGGCGTAGGTCAGTTCGGTCAGCGCCACCACCGACGCCAGCGGCGTGGTTTTCAGCAGAATGGTGAACTCATTCACCAGCATCGGCAGACTGGCGCGCATCACCTGTGGATTGATGACGTACCACCACGTCTGCAAGCGGTTCAGACCCAACGTGCGCGACGCTTCCAGCTGTCCGCGCGTCACCAGGCTGCGGTTAACGCGCAGGATTTCCGCCACGTAAGCGCCGCTGTTGAGGCCAATGGCAATCACCGCCGCCAGCATCGGCTGACCGCCCAATCCCAGCCGCGGCAAGGTGAAAAACACCACAAACAGCTGCACAATCGCCGGCGTTCCGCGCATTACGCTGACATAGAAGCGCCCGATGGCGCGCCAGATCCAGGCACGACGCAGCTGCACGAAGCAGCCGAGCTGCCCCATCACCACGCTGACTAACGACGCCAGCACGGTGAGCACCAGCGTCATCAGCAGGCCGTGTCCGAGTTCCGGCAGCGCGGCCACTACCTGTTGATCCAGCCCCATGCGTTACTCCGCGTTAAAGTCGTGCAGGTTTTCCGCCGCCGACAGCAGCAGCGGCGCGGGACGGTCGTTGCCCTCAATGCCGGTGTTGCAGGCCGAGACGATGAACTGCGTATCCATCACTACGCGACAGGTAATGCTGTCACCGGCTTTGGTCAGGTTAGTTTCCGGCAGAATCTCGCCTTCTCGCGTCAGCCTGACGTGCATAAACAGGTTGATGGGATCTGGCAGCTTCGGCACCACCATGCCCAGACGCGCCAGCTCGCCGCGCAGCGCATCAAGGCAACCTTCGCCCTGATAGCCGCGCTCATTGAGAAACACCGTGGTGGACGCCGGCAGCAGCAGATCGTGACGCTTCACGCTATCTTTGCCCAGCACCATCATCGGACGGCGACGGTTATTCACCAGACGCATGCCGGAACCGAGCAGATAGCTGTTGCTGAACACCCGCGTGTGGTGCACCGACAACCACACGGCGGGATCGGCCACGCTAAAGCCAAACAGCGAAGCCACCGCGCCGTCGCCCTGGGCGGTGATGCGCAGTAACTGGCCGCGCAGCACGCGAATCGAACCGATGCTACCCGGCGCAACCGGCACCGGTTCAGCCAGCGTTCGCACGGCGGTTTCCTGATAATTTTCACGCATTAACAGCATGATTCATCTCCTGAGCGTGAAAATGGTCGCTGACCACGATGTCGATTGGCGTCACCTGCAGGCCGTTGCCGGGAATGATGTCCTGCGGACAGGATGAGACTGCGCAGATCAGATCGCACAGCGCTTCAAAGGTGATGCTGTCGCCCGCTTTGCTGTTGGGATCGGTCACTTCCATGCGGCCATCGGCAGTAACCGGGCCGTTCTGGAACAGATTGAACGGCTCCGGCAGCGAGAAGTAGGTAACGCCAAACATCTTCATCCCCTCCAGCAGGTTATCCACGCAGTTGCGATGCCCTTCGACACCGAAATCGATGCTGAAACGGGTGCGATCGCAGGCGGGCACGTTGGCGTCATGGATGCCGATACTGTCAGCAAGAATGCGCAGCATCGGGCGGTTTTCACTCGACCACAGTGCATCGCCCGGCTTGAAGAACAGCGAGCGCAGCTGCTGACGCGTGTGCACTGGCGACAGTTTCTCGTTCAGGTCATCGGCATTGACCGCGACGAAATCGGCCGCCTGCTGCCCTTCACTATCAATCACGGTAATAAACTGGCCCTTGCGCACGCGGAAGGTTTTGCCAAAGCCAGCAGGCACCGTCAGGTTGGACTGGCACATAATTACTCCTGCGGAATGAAGTCGCTGGCGGGCACGGTAAAGGTGGTGCCAAGATACTGCTGTTGCAGTCTGGTCAGTTCGCCGTCTTTCTGCATCGCCAGGATGTGGTCGCTAATCGCTTTCTTCAGGCTGCTATCTTCTTTACGTGTCGCCCAGCCCATCCACTGCGACGGGCCGACTTCGCCCACCTGCGCCACTTTGCCGGCATATTTTTTTGCTACCGGCGCGAGTACCGAGATGTCGTCATAAACGAAGTCGGCGCGTTTGGTCATCAGCGTGCTGACGGTTTGATCCAGCGAATCGACATTGATGATGGTGATCGGTTTCTTACCCTCTTTCTTCAACTGCTCATTGAAGCCCTTCAGCAGCTGCTCTGGCACGCTGGCCGTTTTCACCGCACCGCGCAAACCCGACAAGCTTTCCGGACTCAGGGTTTTACCGCTGAAAGTTTTCGCCTCAGCTTCACGCACCAGCACGCCGTTGACGGTTTTGCTGTATGGCACGGTGAACAGCACTTTCTTCGCGCGTTCCGCCGTGACGTTAAGGGATGAACCTTCGGCATTGAAAGAGCCCGAAATCAGGCCCGGCAGAATGCCGCTGAAGGCGGTTTTCTGAAATTCCAGTTTCACACCGAGATCTTTGGCAAAGGATTGCATGATCGCCACGCTGTAGCCGGTGATCTCACCTTTGTCATCGGTGTATTCGTAGGGAGGAAAGGTTGGATCGATACCGACGGTGATTTTGCCGCTGCTTTTGATGTCAGCCAGCGTGTCGGCTTGCGCCTGCGCCACGGTGCCTACGGAGAGAAGTGCAGCAATCAGCAGTGCTGTTTTTTTCATTATGGTGTTCCCCTGGTGTTGGTGAAATATCTTTTTCTACTGAGCACATTTTGTGCCAGATTTTTCACGACCATGCAGAACAACCAGAGAAAAAATGTGATTTATTCAATTCAATCAAATAGAAACATTTGTTTCTTTTTTTTATTTTTAATTTCTATCATTTCACTCAGCGTAGAATGGGGATGGATGGACTGGCAAACGCTGGTTGGAATTGCACCACTTTGGTGATTTTTCTGGCGCACCCTGCGCCAGTACGGCGCATTATTCCAGTTCGTCGAGGGATTGGTGTAGCGCTTCGATTTGCGCGAGATGATTGTTACTGGCTTTACCCATTTGTCGGGCCACCAGTGAACAGAGCAGATTACACACGCCGGAGAGCGCGGCGGTGCTATCGAAGATCAGGCTGCTGTCGGTGTGACAGCGGATGACCCACTGCGCATGGCGCGCCGGTTTGCCGGAGAGCACGTCGGCGATATACAGCATCGGCACGTTGCGCTCGGCCAGCGCGTTCATTGCTGCCTCCAGCGCGGGCATGCGCCGACGCAGACCGATACAGATCACCACATCCCCGGCGGTCAGAGCCGCTATATGCTCAGCCAGCGAATCGCCGGGACGCGGCAGCAAACGCACATCGGAGTGAATATGGATCAGATCGCGATAGATCAGATGCGCGATGGTTTGACTATGCCGCCAACCCATCACCACCACGCGCCGCGCCTGGCTGATGGCGCTGACCGCCTGCTGCAACTGTTCACTGTCCAGCGTGCGATAGCTGTTAACCAGGTTGGCGATCTCTTTCTCCAGATGCTGCTGCATGATGCTGGCCAGCGGCGACGCGCTGGGTACCGGTTGCAGATAGAGCGGTGAACCACTGCTCTGCATTTCACGCGCCTGCCGACGTGCGGCTTCATAACTTTCGTAGCCGAGATGGCGAAAGAAGCGTGTGGTGGTGGCTTTGGACACGCCCGCGCTGTGTGCCAGTTCAGTGGCGGTGTTCATGGCTAACTGGCCCGGTGCGGCGAGCAGTACATCGGCAAGTCGCTGCTCGTGGCTGGAGAGTTGATCCCAGTGCTGACGAATCCGACCCTCTAACGTAGCCGCTTTTGCACTCATGGTGATTTCCTGAAAAATGAAAAAAAACCATCCTGCACAGAGCGTGCCGGGTTGTCATCAGGAATTTTATGGTGGGGGGAAGTTGGGTGCGAACTGGTGCCCTCACCCCGGCCCTCTCCCACGGGGAGAGGGAGAAAACCAGAGCGGCCTTCTGCCACGGGGAGAGGGAGAAAACCACAGCGGCCCTCTCCCACCGGGGTACAGGCAAGTCCCCTCTCCCCATGGGTGTACAGTCCGGGGACATGGCAGACAGGTGTTCGGGGGCATAGTGAACACTTTTTAACATCCTTTACCCATGGTGATCGACTTTTTCTTCAGGTCGATCACCCCCACTTTTGTGCTGTACCACCACACCTCGTAATAGCCGTCTTCCCCCGTCTCCTTCAGCCCGACACGCTCTCCCCTGAACGCCTTGCCCGCCTTCAGGCTGAGTCCTTTTACGCTCAGCTTCCCGCTGATATCCACCTTCCTGACCATCACGCCCTCGTCGT
>NZ_VOQX01000123.1:0-10790 GCF_016643525.1 Pantoea sp. Morm
CGCTATCTCTGCTTGAAAAGTATCGTGCCGACATCGCCATTCTGGGGGCTTGTGCGCTGCATGCCCGGTTTGGATTGAGTGCCAGCCAGGAGGGTGACGCTGAGGTGAAGCGCGCCATGCTGGCGGCAAGCAGCGAACACTGGGTGGTGGCCGATCATATGAAGCTCAACCGTTGTGAACCCTATCTGGTCGCACCGCTCACCGATATCCATCAACTTTTCCTTGATGCGTCCTGGAGCGAGTTTGACGTCACCGACGCTACACAAGTCAACATCACACATTCTTAATGGCAAGAGGAGTCAGAAATGAGTATTCAGAAAGAGATTCGCGTCGCCCTCATCGGCTACGGATTTGTCGGTAAAACATTTCATGCACCTTTAATTCAATCCGTTCACGGTTTGAAGCTGCATGTTGTTTCGTCTGGCAGTAAGGAGAAGGTCAAAAAGGACCTGCCTGACGTCATCGTTCTCGACTCCCCGGAAGCGGCCATCCAGCATGCAGATATTGATCTGGTGGTGATCGCCTCGCCCAATGCGACTCATGCACCCCTGGCGAAGCTGGCGCTGAATGCCGGTAAGCATGTGGTGGTGGATAAACCGTTTACGCTGGATCTGGCAGAGGCCAGAGAGCTGGCGGCACTGGCCCGTGAGAAGACATTACTGCTTTCAGTATTTCAAAACCGTCGCTGGGATACCGATTATCTGGGGGTAAAAAAGGTCATCGATTCTGGCGCGATCGGTCAGGTCAAACATTTCGAGTCTCACATCGACCGATTCCGCCCGGAAGTGCGCGACCGCTGGAGAGAACACGATATTCCTGGTAGCGGCTTATGGTTCGACATTGGGCCTCATATCATCGATCAGGCTCTGCAACTTTTCGGACTGCCAGAAACCGTTTCTGGTGACATCGCCGTACTGCGTCATGGCGGTAAAAGCAATGACTGGGCGCACGTCACGCTTAGCTACCCTGAGCATAAAGTGATCCTGCATGCCAGCATGCTCGCCGCGGGTGGCGTGTCACGCTTTATCGTTCACGGAGATAAGGGCAGCGTGGTCAAACCCAAAGCCGACCAGCAGGAAGCGCAACTGATTGCTGGCATCGAACCGGGTTCCGCGACCTGGGGCGAAGATCAGGATGATTTGATGGTGTTTGACAGCAATCTGCAGGTCACGTCACTCAAAACGCCAAAAGGCGACCAGCGTCAGTACTATATCCAGGTGCGAGATGCGCTGGCGGGCAAGCAGGCTAATCCAGTTTCTCCCGCTCAGGCGATTGCCGTCATGGCGGTGATTGAAGCGGCAGTGCGCTCATCAGAGACGGGCACGGTGCAGAAACTCGCGCTGAGTGAAGCGGAAGCTGGTGCGTTTTATCAACTGAGTTAGCCGGTTGGTAGCGCTCAAGTTATCCGGGCGGGCGTTAATTTGCTGTCACAAGCGTGCCAGCGGATAAAAACGCCTCTGGCCAGATTTTAGTGCATGGAATTAATCATGCCGCGTCGGAATCTCACCCCTCCGTGCGCGGCGCGTTTGATGTCCTGAAACTTTTCGCGTGTTCTTACCCTAGGCATGAAGAGTGAAATTTGGTGACAAGAATGCACGTATAGCTACGGCCATGATTGCCTTCGAAGTTGCAACGCTCCATACCAGAGTCATCAACAAGGTGAGAAATTGACCTGATTCATATTTTGATGCATGATGACATCAGTTTTTGAATCATATGAGGTGGCGAGATGCGTACTACAGTGACAATTGATGATGTGCTGTATGCTCAGGCTCTGGATATGGCCGATCCAGATATGGACAAGGCTGATATTTTCCGTGAAGCGATGAAAACGTTTGTTCGGGTACAAGCGGCAAAGCGCCTTGCTTCATTGGGTGGCGCAGCGCCTGAAATGGAAAGCATTCCCCGCCGTCGCGAGGAACCGTCTGCATAATGTCCATTCTAGTTGATACATCTGTCTGGGTAGATCATTTCAAAAACAGAAATGAAGAGTTAGTGCGGTTACTGAGCGGGGACCTGGTATTGATTCATCCAATGGTTATTGGAGAACTTGCCTGCGGCACTCCGCCAGCGCCCCGCGTGCGCACACTTCGTGACCTGAACTTGTTACCGCAATGCCACCAAGCCAGCATGAGTGAGGTGATGGCATTTATTGAAAATAAAATGCTGTACGGACACGGGTGTGGCCTGGTGGATATCACCTTGCTTGCATCTGCTCTCATTACCCCAGGAGCAATGCTCTGGACGCTCGATAAACGGCTCGTCAAGTTAGCCAATGACCTTAATGTAGGCTTTCAGCCTGTTCACTAACCTTAACTTCATCGTTAAGTTATCCCGCCCGCACAATCACAGCGAGATGAACCCGCCTTCACCGTCGCCAACATCATCATATCCAACACTAATCAAACGCGTTCCGATATTCACCGCTGCTAGTTTGGGGTTATTCAATGTCACATTGGTTGGCTGTTCCCCGGCCAAAGGGCGAGGAGCAGTTACCAAGAGATAGTGGATTGCTATAACGCTAGTGGCGGTTACGATTACCTACTCAAGATCATCGCACCCACCATATCGATGTTTCAAGACCTGATGGAGGACGATATCGGCATTGAAAAATTCGCCAGCCGTATCGTTCTCCGCCAGCCTTATCCGCAGCGTGGAGAGCCGCTTAACGTGATTGCCCATGGTGTTGCGAGCTGGAAGTAGGGATCGTCACCTTCGTTAAATCATCATTTCCCAACCTAGCGTTGAGGATGTCCAGCGCTGCTTTCTCAGCAACAAGCATTGTGCGCAGAAACTGAAAAACTATCACTGGCCAGTGTAGGTTCCTGCCTCTAAATCCCGAGGTCATCACGACATGTTTTATGTTGTTACATATCATATCGTTATGATTTCACTTCGAGGGGGTTTAAGTGGGTTAGTTTTGCGGTTATTTAACAATCATGAAACTGTTGGTGTGGGCCTGGATTGAATCAGGGAATGAATCATTGGAGTGATTCAGTCAAATAAACGCCTTGAGGTCTGGGTTGTCCATTTAAAGTCTGGGAATTTAGATTAGTGCGAAAGCGAAAATAAATTCGTTATTAATTATTTCATAAACCCATCCTCAATAAATGTCTGTTGATTGGTTGCTACGATGTTTCAATATTTGAGACAGCAAAGAAATTGAATAAGTTTCAACGCTAAGACCGATTTATTTTTACTATGTCCATTAGGGATTATCACCTGAGGTTATAAATTTATCGTTAGTTCTGTTTATTTTTCGTCATTACCGTAAATAACTTGATCGGTGAATTGTAATAATTATAATTCTCATTCGCCTTCTTGGGCGAGTGGGGAATCTGTTGCTGCGTACCACTTTCACGCTAAAACGCTTCCTACTAAATCAGTTTCGAAAATATGTTTTACAGGGAATTCTGTCTCTCATTTTGACGGAGTTGAGCGTTTGCGCATCAGAACACCCACCAGTCATCTCATTAATAAAAAATCTCAAAGGATGATAATGTCTCGTTCTTCACGTCAAGCCAGGCTATTAAAGGCAAATAATAATATCGGTGTGAGCCAAACGCTGCCGATGATCTCTTTACTGGCCTTGGTTATCGCGACTGCATTACACAGCCCGAAAGTTTCCGCTGCGGAGACCACCACTAAAGAGCAAACGCTGGAAGTCACGGCGGCAGCCGGTAGCATCAATAGCAGCCAGGACACGGACTACAACGTCCCGGTTACGCGCGCCGCCATTAAATTAGCGCTGACCGCGCGTGACACGCCGCAGTCTGTTTCTGTCATCACCAAACAGCGTATGCAGGATCAGAAGCTGGAGACGTTAACTGACGTCTTAACCAACACCACCGGCATCAGTCAGTTCAACTCTGGCGCTAACCGCAGCAATTTTTACTCACGCGGTTTTATGATCGATAACTACCAGATCGATGGCGTGCCAGCACTGATTGATAGCGCCTGGAATCTGGGTGATACCCTGTCAGATACCGCAGTTTATGACCGCGTTGAAGTGGTACGCGGTGCGACGGGTCTGATGACCGGCGCGGGCAGCCCGGCAGCGTCAGTGAACATGGTGCACAAGCAGGCAGACAGCAAAACGTTTCAGGGTAATCTGTCAGCCAGCTACGGCAGCTGGGATACCCAACGTTACGTTGCCGATCTTTCCGGTCCATTGACCGAGTCCGGCAATGTGCGCGGACGCGTGGTGGCGGGCTATCAGGATGGCGACAGCTGGCTGGATCACTACCATACGCAGAAGAACTTCCTGTATGGCACCGTCGCGGCCGATCTCACCGATTCCACCACGCTGACACTGGGGTATGATTACCAGGAAACCAACATTCAAGGTGCGACCTGGGGCGGCTTGCCGACTTTCTATCTCGACGGCAGCAAAACCAACTACTCTCGCAGTGCCAACCTCGCACCAGATTGGGCCTACAACAACAGCGATTCCAAAAAGGTGTTCGCCAGCCTGAAGCAGACGTTTAATAACGGCTGGGAGCTCAACCTGAGCGGCTCGCATACTGAAGCCACTATGGACAGTAAGTTGCTGTATATCGACGGTTACTTTGATAAATCGACCGGTATCGGCATTGGCCCCTATGAGGGCTATGACTTGTTAGGCGGCACCGGCTACAACACCGCAAAACGCAAAGAAGATACCGCAGACGCCTATGTCACCGGTCCGTATGAGCTGTTTGGTCGCCAGCATGAGTTAATGGCGGGTGTCACTTATATCCGCCAGCACGATCGCTACGTCAGTGCCTCCACCAGCTTCACCTCGGCAGACGTGGGTGACTTCAATGACTGGGGTAATTATCCAGAACCGGATTGGGACGACCAGGCGCTGTCACAGGATAATGTGATCCGTCAGAAATCCGCTTACTTAGCGACGCGCATTTCACTGGCCGATCCGCTGCATCTGATCCTTGGCGCGCGTTATACGCAATACAACGCCAACACGCTGACGCAGAATATGGAGAAGAACAACATCACGCCGTATGCAGGCCTGGTGTATGACATCAACGATACCTATTCCGCCTACGCCAGCTATACCTCTATTTTCAAACCGCAGACCTATCGTAATGCGCAGGGTGCTTATCTCTCTCCTGTCACCGGTAAAAGCTATGAAACCGGGATCAAAGGCGACTGGATGAACAGCCGCATCACCGCATCGCTGGCGGTGTTCCGTATCGAGCAGGATCACCTTGGCGCGACGGATTATGCGCTGGTGCCAGGCAGTACCGATTACGCTTACTACGAGCAGAAAGGCACGGTGAGTAAAGGTGTTGAATTCGAAATCAACGGTGCGGTGACCGATAACCTGCAGATGACCTTCGGTGCAACGCGCTATGTGGCGAAAGATGGCGAAGATGCCGCGCTGAACCCAACGCAGCCGCGTACTTCACTGAAACTGTTCACCAGCTATCGCCTGCCGATGCTGCAGGACCTGACTGTGGGCGGCGGCGTGAACTGGCAGACGCACACCTGGGATAACGTAGCGGGCCCAGGCGGAACCTCAACGCTGTATGCAGAGCAGGGCAGCTACGCGCTGGTAGATCTGTTCGGACGCTATCAGGTCACCAAACAGCTCTCTGTGCAGGCCAACCTGAACAACCTGTTCGACGAGACGTATAACATCGATGTTGGCAGAAACACCGTGTACGGCGAACCGCGTAACCTGTCTATCTCCGCGAACTACCGATTCTGATTTGGCTGAAGTCTCCACGGAGAAAGGCCCTGTCATCATCTGATTGCTGGAACCTTCACGCCTTGTGTGCGGAGGTTCCAGCGTCACACCCTTCAGGTAAAGTTAATCCCGCAACACCTCAATGAATAATCACAAGTCTCTATACTTAACGTCATTCGTTACATTGGGGGCGTAATTTTTGACACCAGAATCTGAACATATTGATGCCATGGCCTGGCAGGAACTGAATGACGCAGCAAACGACCCTCACACCGGGTTTCGTTATCTGAACGTCTGCACCATCAATACTGAATTAAAACCACAGGCTCGCATGATGGTGTTAAGGCGAACGGACAGTGCCCGGCGGCTTCTGGAGTTTCACACCGATATCCGCAGTGCAAAATGGCAGGAATTAGCCCTCAACCCCGCTGCAACGGTATTGGGATTTTGCTCGCAATCACGCCTGCAGTTACGTTTGCAGGGGGGGTTCAAACGATATGAACCGGCAAGCGCTCTCGCCGGGCAAACGTGGCAAGGGTTGCCAGTCTGGACGCGCAGGAGTTATTCAGGCGGGCCGCCGGGAGCAGAATGGTTGTTTCCGCACGATCAAACCCAGCATGCTGAAAGTGAGGAGAGCGGGGAAGGTGGTCAGCGCCATTTTGGTGTGTTGGTTTTTCAGGCTGAGTCGCTCGACTGGTTTCGCCTTGAGCGCGACAATAATCGCAGGGCGCGACTGACTTATTCCGCAACGGGAAGTCTGACTTCATCCACCTGGATTAACCCTTGAAGATTCTGCATCCTTCCATTCCCTCGTAATAACAGCCTCGCTTTATTATCTGTGCACCGCAAATAACAGGTTGTGGGCGATGTGGATGCTGGCGAGGGTTAACCCACGATATGAATTCGAAAATCAAAAAATGTCTTCTGTACAAACCTCTCAGACCCAACGCAATACCGTGACTCAGATCTCATTCTTCAAATCCTGACTATACTCATACCTTTCTTTACACAGTGTTAGCTGTGTTTTTAGCAACCCATGGAAGCTCAAATGCAAAATTCTTCTCCGCCCCCATCGGATGATGGCGGCTCGCTCAATTTAACCGTGCAGCAACGTCTGTTCTTTGTGGTGTTAGTCGCCACCATGGGCGCGCTGGCGTTCGGGTATGACACGGGTATCATTTCCGGGGCGCTGCCCTATATGACTTTACCGACCTCGCAGGGCGGACTTGACCTCACGCCCTTTACCGAAGGGCTGGTCACTTCTGCGCTCACATTCGGTTCAGCGTTTGGGGCCTTTGTTAGCGGGTTTGTCTCTGATCGCTTTGGCCGCCGAATCACGCTGCGCAGTCTGGCCGTGCTATTCGTTGCTGGTGCATTAGGCACCACCATCGCGCCGAATCTTGAGATCATGGTGGTGATGCGATTTATCCTCGGATTCGCCGTGGGGGGCGGATCCTCCACGGTTCCGGTGTTTATCGCTGAGATTGCGGGTCCGAAACATCGTGCGCCGCTGGTTAGCCGTAATGAGCTGATGATTGTGTCAGGCCAGTTGCTGGCTTACATCGTCAGTGCGGCGATGAGTCTGTTACTGCACGATCCGAGCATGTGGCGTTATATGTTGTCGCTGGCGATGATCCCGGGTGTGCTGCTGTTTATTGGCACCTTTTTTGTCCCGGCCTCACCGCACTGGATGGTGGCCGAAGGGCGCATAAACGAGGCGTTACGTATTCTGCGTAATTTGCGTGAGAATCCGCGCGAAATTAAAAAAGAGATGGCGGAGATGCGCCAGAACGCGCGCGAAGCCCGTCAGGGGCCGCCCGCTCGTGAACTGCTGAAAGAAAAATGGATAGTACGATTGCTGCTGCTGGGCTGTGGCATGGGGATCGTTGCACAATTCACCGGCGTGAATGCCTTTATGTATTACACACCCATCATTCTGAAAAGTACCGGTCTGGGAACCAGCGCGTCGATCGCAGCCACGATAGGCAACGGTGTGGTATCTGTGATCGCGACCTTTGCCGGCATCAAAGCGATCAGCCATTTTGGTCGCCGCCCAATGCTGATCACCGGGTTATCGGTGGTGATCGCCATGCAGCTGGCGCTGGGAGCGGTGCTGGTACTGATGCCGCACAGTTTAGTGCAAAGCTTGCTGGCGCTGACCTGCATCCTGGTGTTTCTCTTCTTTATGCAGATGTGTATTTCGCCCGTGTATTGGCTGCTGATGTCTGAGCTGTATCCGATGAAAGTACGTGGCGTATTGACCGGTTCAGCCGTCGCTTTTCAGTGGATATGTAACGCCATCGTTGCGTTGGCTTTCCCGCCGTTGCTATCGCTGGTGGGAAATAATGCATTCTTCATTTTTGCCGCCATCAACGTGGCATCGCTGGTGTTTGTCGCGGTGATGTTGCCGGAGACCCGTGGTAAATCGCTGGAAGAGATCGAATCGCACATGCGTGAACATTTTGGCGAGAGCACGACTGAAACGGCGGCTTCAGCGTAGTGGTTGAAATCGTATTATGACCCGCTGCCGACCGTGTGGCTCTTGGCTGCACGGCGGCAGCGTTCCGAGCAGTACTGCACTTCATCCCAGCAATTTTCCCACTTTTTACGCCAGGTCATCGGTTTATGACACTGCTTGCAGTAGCGGACGGGCAGGGATTTTTTGTTTCCTTTGAAGTCTTTCATATTGTGTTGCCTGCGACGAAGTGATTCAGCATCGACCAGTTAAATCAGTTCTCACTGCGTTTACCTTAATAGTGATTGTAGAACATGACCAAATTGCGCAATTAACTGGTATTCAAACCCTCCATTGAATACATTTATTCCACAATAAAAACCCGTCGCGTCTCTAACTATCTCTTTTCAAGGCGAAAGCCAGCCCATCATTCAGGAACTCATTCCATGCGTAAAACAGACCATCTTGGGGGGATAACGGCGTTCGTGGCGACGGCCCAGCACGGCAGTTTCACCGCTGCCGCCGAACGTCTGGGGCTCACCAAATCAGCTGTGGCTAAAAGTGTCGGCCGACTTGAGGCGCGACTTGGCGTTGAGCTGTTCCTGCGTTCGACCCGACGTCTTAGTCTGACACCGGATGGCGAACGATTCCTGGCGAGCAGTCAGAGCGCCATCGAGATTCTGGAGCAGGCAGAGGCTGAGCTGACATCACATATTGCGGAACCTTCCGGACGGTTAAGGATAGATCTGCCTGCCGCGTTTGGCAGGCAGCGCATCCTACCTCATCTGCTGCGCACGCTCCGTCAGTATCCGGAACTCTCCATGACCGTGACGTTCAGTGAGCGATTTGTCGATCCGATAGAAGAGGGGGTTGACCTGGTGGTCCGTATTGGTGAACTGGCTGACAGTAGCGGGCTGATAGGACGGCGTCTGACAACCCAGAAGCTGGTTATTTGTGCCTCTCCTGATTACCTGCAACGTTCTGGTGTGCCTGCTGAAACCGCTGATATGAGTCACCACCAATGTATCGTTGGCCTTCGTCGCAATGAACCGAAAATCTGGCTGCTGAAAAACAGCCTGGGGCAAGTCACGCGCTTTACGCCGCCGGCGACGCATGAATTTGCCGATGGTGATGCGATGCTGGCGGCTGTGCTCGCCGGGTGCGGATTGTCTCAGCTGCCGTTGTGGCTGGTCGGGAAATATCTTGCTGGTGGGGAACTGGTTGAAGTGCTGAGTGGACATGCAGGAGGGGAAATGCCGGTGAGTGCCTTATGGCCGAAAAGCCGTCAGCTGCTGCCTAAAATCCGCTTTATGGTGGATACGCTGGTTAAGGCAGCGGAAGAGGGATTGCTGGACTGAGTCAGCATGAGAGAAAACAATTTCGCCCCCGATCGGAGGCGAAATTTTGTCGACCTAATGGCAGCTTGTTACTTAACTTTGTCTAACTGAGCGTAAGGTTCCGGAACGGTGACCTGCATTGTCAGCACGCTGTTTTATGAAGATGCTGATAAACGCCAGCACGGCAAAAATGATGCTGCTCAATACCACCGAGCGTGTGCCAAACTCGGCAATAAACCAGCCGCCAGCCAGTGAACCAATGGTGATGCCGAGATTGGAAAACGACATGTAAAGACTGTTGGCAAATTCGGGTGCCCGGCTGGCTTCACGCATCAGCCATGTCTGGCTAATCACCAGCCCGGAGGAGTGGAATGCGCCCCAGAAAACAGTCAACAGGCACATGGCCAGTGAGGAGCTGCCGGTAATCCAGATCAGCACCAGTACCAGCGCGAATAACAGCGGATAGAGGTGGGTGGTTTTCACTACGTTTTTCTGCAGGAAAGTGCTGAACACGAAGTTACCAATGAAGCCGCATATGCCAAATACCAGCAACAATCCACTGATAGTGTTGTTGTTCAGATGCGTGATGCCAGCAAGGTAATCCGCCACGTAGCTAAAACTGGAGAACATCGCCGCAAAGATCATGGTCACGGTGATGATGGTCAGCCACAGCTTGCCGTTACGCAGCACGCTGAGTTGGCTGGCAAAGGAGACCTTTTCTTTTGCAGGCAGGGAAGGAACGAACAACAGAATGCCAAGAAACGCAATAAAGCAAGCCACCGCCGCAAACCAGAAGGCTGCAGCCAGCGAAACATGTTCAGCCAGCAGCGTATTCAGTGGTACGCCGAGCACCAGCCCGATCGCCACACCCGCAAAAATTTTAGCTGCCGCCCCCGCGCTTTTCTCTTTCGGAACGGACTGGGTGGCGACTACCAGCGCAACAGAGAAGAACACCGCATGCGTGAGCGCAGGCAAAATGCGGAAAATCAGCATGGTGTTGAAAACGTCGGTGGTGGCGTATATCAGGTTCGAAACCACAAACACCAGCAGGATTGCCAGCAGCACCGTTTTCTTGTTCAAACCCGAAAGCAGTAGCGTGATGAACGGTCCGGTGATGGCCACAATTACCGCATAGATGCTCACCAGATACCCGACCTGCGTTGCCGTGACGTGTAGCTGTGAGATGAGTTTGGGCAGTAAACCGATGATGCCAATTTCCGTGGTGATGACGCCAAAAACGGCAACGGACAGCGTCAGTAAAAGGAGTGAACCCTTGTTTTGCATTGTCATACCTATGTTCAGGTTGTTA